>JALVUT010000354.1 GCA_027035445.1 Thermococcus sp. | reverse complement strand
CCGAAAGGTACCTCGATTTTGAGCCCAGACACAGGCTGGTCAGGGACATTCATGTTCTGAGATATGGAGGGTAAGTTAAATCCTAATGGGCACCTCCAGGCTCTCATCGGGCTATATCCTTTAAGGTTCCCCCGGTTTACACCCTATCACAGTGACAGAGGTCTCTTTGGCAATCCAGGTCTACCCAAAACCCGCTCGTGTTCCTGTTTCATGCACCTGTGGGCCACCACCGTCACTCCAGCCTCTCTGGCTCTTCTGAAGGCTTCCCTGCTGTATGTCCTGAACTGGAACCAGATGACCTTTGCACCCTTCTTAACAGCCTGCTCGACATAATCCATTGCAAACTTCGGCCTTACGAAGAGATCGACTATCTCGATGTCGTCAGGTATATCTAGGATGCTGGGATAGCACTTTCGCCCGAGAACCTCTGAATACCGTGGATTGACAGGATAGACCTCATAGCCGTGCTCAATCAGGTACTTCATGACATCGTTTGAGGCCCTCTCCGGGTTCGGTGAGGCTCCAACGAGGGCAATTTTTCTGTATTTCGTCAGTATCTCCCTGACATCATCATCACTCAGCCTGTCGACCGGCATTATCCTTACCATTCCACCACCACTGGAATTCTAATCTAAAAGGATATAAGCTTGTCTGTTGAGGTTGATTTGGTGAAACGTATGGTTCTCTACGAGGAGAGAATTGTGAGCAAACTGTTCCTGCCGATCATACTCCTCCCTATAGCCGCTATGGCGTGGGGCACATGGGAAACATACAGGGCAGGGAAAGGTTTTGAAATCATGGCCGTCTCGCTTCTCCTTCTGGCGTTTCTGCTCCTTGACCTGATTGCGGTCAGGATAGAGATAGACGGGAGGGAGATTCGGATAAGAGGTGTTGTGGGTCTGGTCGTGAGGAAAACCATCAGGATTGAGGACATTAAAAGCTTCAGGGTATCCGACCACTGGATGAAGTGCTATGGGACGATGCACTTCACCCTCCCAGCCAAGGGATGCGTGCTCATAAAGCGCCACAATGGATGGAGCGTTTCCTTCCCAACCAACACCCCTGAAGAAGTGGCCCGGGCACTCTCTATTCTCGGCGTTCCACGAGAAGCTTAGTACCTTCTACCCCCTTTATCCTCACCACGTCGTTTCTCTTTGCGGTTCCGTTTATGCATTCAGCACTCCAGAGTTCACCGTCAACTTTCACAAGACCCTCAGGACTCAGATCCTCAACGACAAGTGCTTCCCTCCCCAACAGACTCTCCGGTCCCGTGTGGGGTCTGCTCTCAAGGCCGCCCTTTAGGATGAAGGGGGCTATAATAAAATCCTTTAGAACTAGGAACCCGATCACCACGGCAACAATGGGGAGGGGGACTTTAACCCCGAATCCCGGCAGTACCAGCAGAAGGAAA
>JALVUT010000353.1 GCA_027035445.1 Thermococcus sp. | reverse complement strand
AGGTCGAGAACTGCTTGTGGGAGCTCGCGGTACCCGATCACTTCACCAGTATCCCTGTCTATTATCCTGACCTGTGGCCCGGCACCCCTTATCGATATATAGTTCTCACGGAAAACCTTGAAGGCCAGCCTCCAGTTCACCACATACCTATCGACTATTTTGACGGCAAGCCTCTCGTAGACGAGGCTATCTAGAGCTCTTCTCCAAGGTTCTCTGAGATATTTGGCTAAGACCCGCCTCTCTTGCAGGAGGAGTGC
This sequence comes from Thermococcus sp., assembly GCA_027035445.1. The sequence goes on along the minus strand of JALVUT010000353.1, from coordinate 1,160 downwards.
AAGAGCATGTATCTTGAGTACTTCCTCGTTGTCGGGCTCCAAGTAGCTAGGAGGTATTTCTTGCCCATAGAACCGCTCCGGGTTTCGCTCGTAGTAGGCATCGATTGGGTCGTCACCGAGGATCGTGAAAACATAGCCTGTACGCCCCCTCCTCCCAGCTCTACCCGCTCTCTGCAGGTATTTAGCATAGCTGGGAGGAGGCGCCACCATTATTACGGCGTCCAGATAACCAATATCTATGCCTAGCTCAAGGGTTGGGGTTGCAACCACACCCTGCGCTTCGCCCGTCCTAAGCTTTTGCTCAACCATTCTCCTGTCTTCAGGCTTTAGGCCTGCTCGATGAACAAGTAATTGTTTGCCATAGCTCCTAGCGATCCTAGATACGAGCTCTGCCATCTGCTGGGAATCCGTGAAGACCAGTGCTCTTAAGCCCAAGTCTATAAGCATGGATGCTAGGCCTGCCGCTACTGTCCACCTGCTAAGCTTTCCCGCCGAAACCAGTACATGGTATGCCGTTCCCTTCCTCCTCCTCGGCCCCTCAACAACCTCGACAGGAGCACCAAATAATGTCTCAGCGTGCTCCTTTGGATTACCTATGGTTGCCGAGACCCCTATGAACTGGGGTCTTCTCCCCCTTCTATGCCTCCTAATTCTCTCAACTATGGCTCTGACATGGGCGCCGAGAACCCCTTCGTATACGTGGAGCTCATCGAAAACCATTACCCTGGCCGAACGAACAAATGATCTTACCGCGGGACTCAGTACTAGGCCTACATGTATCATGTCCGGGTTCGTGACCAGTATGTGTGGAGGGCTAGCACTTATCCTCTTCCTATCCCTGGCTGGTGTATCACCATCATATACTGCGGCAGTTACACCGCCAAAGCCCAGTACTCCATGGATTCTTGCGAGCTGGTCCCTGGCAAGTGCTTTTGTCGGATAAAGTAGGAGTGAGACCGGCTTCGTTTTCTCCTCGAGGCCCAATTTGATCAGAGGTATAAGGAAAGCCTCGGTTTTACCTGTACCTGTGCCTGCCACTATGACTACGTTATATCCATCTATGATCTTCTTTATTGCCTCGTACTGGAACTTATATAGTCTCTTTATACCCCGGCTCTTCAGAGCATTAATGACTGGTTGTGGTAGTTCTATATCCTCTA
>JALVUT010000352.1:6452-6760 GCA_027035445.1 Thermococcus sp. | reverse complement strand
ATGTTTTTACAGGGCTTTCAATCTCCATTTTCAGGAGATTTTCTTTGTTTCCCACTCAATCCGGAGAATACACCTGACTGGAGTGAAATCTTTCAATCTCCATTTTCAGGAGATTTTCTTTGTTTCGGGATACTGCTTGGGTAACAAGGAACTGTGTATATATGGCTTTCAATCTCCATTTTCAGGAGATTTTCTTTGTTTCGTTCTAAATCGAAATCGAGTTCGAGTTCGAGCAGATACCTTTCAATCTCCATTTTCAGGAGATTTTCTTTGTTTCAGATAGCGTAATGCGTGGTCTAATTTTCGCA
>JALVUT010000352.1:0-6442 GCA_027035445.1 Thermococcus sp. | reverse complement strand
CATAGATTAAATTACACACAATAACTATTGAACTTTCAATCTCCATTTTCAGGAGATTTTCTTTGTTTCGTGCACAGAGACGTCCAGAGAAAGCTCGTTGAGGAATTCTTTCAATCTCCATTTTCAGGAGATTTTCTTTGTTTCTCAATAATGCTCCTAGACGGTGCAGACAGTGGAGAAAACTTTCAATCTCCATTTTCAGGAGATTTTCTTTGTTTCAAGAATACTTGAGAAAACACGTGCCGGGATATTCAAAACACTTTCAATCTCCATTTTCAGGAGATTTTCTTTGTTTCCCCTTATATGCGTCCATTAGTTTCTTTCTCTCGACAATTGCTTTCAATCTCCATTTTCAGGAGATTTTCTTTGTTTCCCAGTATCAACGAATTGCAGGAGGCTCAGAAACTACTTAACTTTCAATCTCCATTTTCAGGAGATTTTCTTTGTTTCCCACCCATTTAAATCAAGTAGTTTTAGCAGAGATGACATCTTTCAATCTCCATTTTCAGGAGATTTTCTTTGTTTCCCTACTAAGATGTCATCGGACGAAGCGATAGCGTGGCTCACTTTCAATCTCCATTTTCAGGAGATTTTCTTTGTTTCAGTTCCAGGGGACCCACACCAGATGGCAGGATAAAGCCCTTTCAATCTCCATTTTCAGGAGATTTTCTTTGTTTCTGAAAAGATTAATGCACTGAGTGAGGGAGAGATTAACAAACCTTTCAATCTCCATTTTCAGGAGATTTTCTTTGTTTCCTGGAACTGAAACAAATGGTCAAGATTTGACTGTTAGAGCTTTCAATCTCCATTTTCAGGAGATTTTCTTTGTTTCGTGGTCTTAAAGGACTTGCTGAGAGTATGGCTATAGGTGACTTTCAATCTCCATTTTCAGGAGATTTTCTTTGTTTCCTATTACACTCGCATACGGAACATCATCTGAAAGAACGCTTTCAATCTCCATTTTCAGGAGATTTTCTTTGTTTCCTTAAATCCCTTATACACTGTATCACCTCCTCTTTCTTCCTTTCAATCTCCATTTTCAGGAGATTTTCTTTGTTTCACAAGGTTGTCGAATCTCTATCTTCTGCGAATGAAAGATTCTTTCAATCTCCATTTTCAGGAGATTTTCTTTGTTTCCGGCTGAAACAGATTGGAAGGAAAGACGAAAGCTACTTTCAATCTCCATTTTCAGGAGATTTTCTTTGTTTCGCATTTAAACACAACAACATTCATACGAATAGTAGTTGCCTTTCAATCTCCATTTTCAGGAGATTTTCTTTGTTTCATATCCATGCTTTCTTTTATATCAATAGTTGGCATGACTTTCAATCTCCATTTTCAGGAGATTTTCTTTGTTTCTAAACACGCACTCTATCAGGTATGCCTGGATAACACACAAACCTTTCAATCTCCATTTTCAGGAGATTTTCTTTGTTTCGAGAGTTACTTAACAAACTTGCAGAGAAAGGGATAGTTACTTTCAATCTCCATTTTCAGGAGATTTTCTTTGTTTCACTGCTGGTTCACACGCTGGTTTCAACGTTGTGTGACTTTCAATCTCCATTTTCAGGAGATTTTCTTTGTTTCGTTGATTTTGGTAAGATGGGAAGAGTGATTAAAGTATGTCTTTCAATCTCCATTTTCAGGAGATTTTCTTTGTTTCCCATTCACAGCATCAATTCTGCAAGTCGACGCAAAGTATTTCTTTCAATCTCCATTTTCAGGAGATTTTCTTTGTTTCCCTTCTTTGGACTGAGACTGCTACACGAGTGCTTTCACCTTTCAATCTCCATTTTCAGGAGATTTTCTTTGTTTCTCTACCATCTTTAACCACCTCCTTATTTATTAATGAGACTTTCAATCTCCATTTTCAGGAGATTTTCTTTGTTTCTCAGAAAATACGCTAAAATAATACGCATCGACGAACTGACTTTCAATCTCCATTTTCAGGAGATTTTCTTTGTTTCCACGATAGACTTCCGGCAGGTCGAGAAGGTTACTGAACCTTTCAATCTCCATTTTCAGGAGATTTTCTTTGTTTCCCGTTTCTCGAAGACCCCGTATACTTTAAGCTCAATCTCACCTTTCAATCTCCATTTTCAGGAGATTTTCTTTGTTTCGGAGTTGAACTTGACTTGATACCTGTTCTCAAATACGTGACTTTCAATCTCCATTTTCAGGAGATTTTCTTTGTTTCATTTCCGAACTTTAATCGCCACAGAAAACGAGTATGAAACTTTCAATCTCCATTTTCAGGAGATTTTCTTTGTTTCGCATAGCGTACATAGTTTCTAACAAGCTCAAAAACATTCCTTTCAATCTCCATTTTCAGGAGATTTTCTTTGTTTCTATTCGACGACTGGCTCGACGTCGAACAGGATAGAAACTTTCAATCTCCATTTTCAGGAGATTTTCTTTGTTTCAGTGGATTTCAAAGCTGTAGTAGAACGGGACAGTGAAGCTTTCAATCTCCATTTTCAGGAGATTTTCTTTGTTTCGAGGTAGCTGACGAGTCCGGTATCACACCTTCACGTGCAATCTTTCAATCTCCATTTTCAGGAGATTTTCTTTGTTTCCCTCACGAAAGCGTAAACAGAACCGTCATCAAGTACATCATCTTTCAATCTCCATTTTCAGGAGATTTTCTTTGTTTCGTTTGGGAGTGAGCGACATTGTACTGGTAGAGTTGGAGGAGCTTTCAATCTCCATTTTCAGGAGATTTTCTTTGTTTCGAATGACAGACAGCTGGATAGAAAGTGAAGGATACATCCTTTCAATCTCCATTTTCAGGAGATTTTCTTTGTTTCTCAGCAGACTGGTCTGACTGGTCAGGCATGATAAATAGTTCGCAGCTTTCAATCTCCATTTTCAGGAGATTTTCTTTGTTTCTCGTTCAGGGTAGAGATTCCTGAGCACGTCAAAAACTTTCAATCTCCATTTTCAGGAGATTTTCTTTGTTTCCTTCGGGTAAACTGCCTTCAGAGATACCTGCTGTAGTCTTTCAATCTCCATTTTCAGGAGATTTTCTTTGTTTCCGTACAGATAAATATGGACTTTGACTACGAAGACGTGACTTTCAATCTCCATTTTCAGGAGATTTTCTTTGTTTCATATATATATTATTTAGGAGGTGATTAAAGTGGAGATCTTTCAATCTCCATTTTCAGGAGATTTTCTTTGTTTCAAGTATCCAACAAAAAGTGATAATAGAAGTATTGTAGATATCTTTCAATCTCCATTTTCAGGAGATTTTCTTTGTTTCTTTTTCTCAGTACCGTGTGGTCCAATGTGCTTGGTTATCACTTTCAATCTCCATTTTCAGGAGATTTTCTTTGTTTCGAAGCAATTAAGAAGATTAAGGAAGGCAAAACAATAGGCTTTCAATCTCCATTTTCAGGAGATTTTCTTTGTTTCCTACGATGGCGGAGCAGAGCACAAGATTTTCAAAGACAGCTTTCAATCTCCATTTTCAGGAGATTTTCTTTGTTTCAAAATCGTTAAAACGGTGCGGTATACAGCGTTTAATCTAACTTTCAATCTCCATTTTCAGGAGATTTTCTTTGTTTCTGTTAGAAGAATTCAAGAGAGCTAACTTTTTAGACCACCTTTCAATCTCCATTTTCAGGAGATTTTCTTTGTTTCCCTCCACCCTGTCGTTGGTGGAGTTATGTGGCATTTTACTTTCAATCTCCATTTTCAGGAGATTTTCTTTGTTTCATCCGGGAGAACTTGGAGGCGTCGGTTGGGCATTTATCTTTCAATCTCCATTTTCAGGAGATTTTCTTTGTTTCTTAGACCCCACGCTAAACAACCTAAGCCCTGACGCCACGCTTTCAATCTCCATTTTCAGGAGATTTTCTTTGTTTCCGGGCGGGGCTATCTTATTTATGGGAGGTGGTGAAAATCTTTCAATCTCCATTTTCAGGAGATTTTCTTTGTTTCGATACTTCAAGAGACATTGTATAGGCAGTAAGAACCCCTTTCAATCTCCATTTTCAGGAGATTTTCTTTGTTTCGACATGAGTAGCGTGTGGACTTCAACGGAGAATATAGATCTTTCAATCTCCATTTTCAGGAGATTTTCTTTGTTTCGGATTTACGAACCACAGCTCGGAGAATGGACTAACATCACTTTCAATCTCCATTTTCAGGAGATTTTCTTTGTTTCGAATACCGCAGTCGAACCGCTTCGATAATGACCTGCAACTTTCAATCTCCATTTTCAGGAGATTTTCTTTGTTTCATCACTGAAGACGAATTATTGTATATCTTGAGAGATGTTACTTTCAATCTCCATTTTCAGGAGATTTTCTTTGTTTCACGTAAAGCTATACGCACGTGGTTTAATAACTGAGCACTTTCAATCTCCATTTTCAGGAGATTTTCTTTGTTTCCCATGTCAAGAAAACGATACTTCAAATGCGTTATCTGTCTTTCAATCTCCATTTTCAGGAGATTTTCTTTGTTTCGGAGGAAGCGGTATTCCTGAAAGGAGGGGATGAGATAAACTTTCAATCTCCATTTTCAGGAGATTTTCTTTGTTTCTTGAGCAAGTTCTCGCAAAGCTCGAGAAGTACAAAGCGAGCTTTCAATCTCCATTTTCAGGAGATTTTCTTTGTTTCACAATATACGAGTACGTAGAGCCGTTTCTCGAAGATCTCTTTCAATCTCCATTTTCAGGAGATTTTCTTTGTTTCACATAAGCGAAAGTACGTATTTTTGCAAGTTGGGGGGTACTTTCAATCTCCATTTTCAGGAGATTTTCTTTGTTTCCTAAAAGTACCAATTGGATCTTTGTATGCTCTACTTACTTTCTTTCAATCTCCATTTTCAGGAGATTTTCTTTGTTTCCTCTACAGCGGATTTAGCCAAAGAGCTTGCAGATATCTTTCAATCTCCATTTTCAGGAGATTTTCTTTGTTTCGAACCAATAATACAGAAACTTGGTGCAGAAGATATAGAACTTTCAATCTCCATTTTCAGGAGATTTTCTTTGTTTCGCACACATGATTTTTAAAGACAGAGAGCTTACTGACGACTTTCAATCTCCATTTTCAGGAGATTTTCTTTGTTTCCGCTTCTCGCTGGAATAAACGTAGTGGTAGCAGACACTGCTTTCAATCTCCATTTTCAGGAGATTTTCTTTGTTTCCTACTACATAGACGATGAAGAGCTTGACGAATTCTACACTTTCAATCTCCATTTTCAGGAGATTTTCTTTGTTTCCTGTCCACAATTGACCCCAACGACATCCATTATATCATTGTCTTTCAATCTCCATTTTCAGGAGATTTTCTTTGTTTCGGTGCGTCGAATGGCTGCCTGACGAGGATGAGGTCTCCTTTCAATCTCCATTTTCAGGAGATTTTCTTTGTTTCGACGCATTCTGGTGCCCTTCTGCGTACGCAAAGCTATCCTTTCAATCTCCATTTTCAGGAGATTTTCTTTGTTTCGTTCGAAGAAGACAAGGCTCGCAAGGCTGAACTATTCTTTCAATCTCCATTTTCAGGAGATTTTCTTTGTTTCACGACCACTTTGTGTTCGAGGGAGTGAGGGTTGGAGTCTTTCAATCTCCATTTTCAGGAGATTTTCTTTGTTTCTTGAAGTCGTTGACGTGCAGAAAGTTTCAGCAAACTTGCCTTTCAATCTCCATTTTCAGGAGATTTTCTTTGTTTCAAGAGCTACTCAGGTTCATGAAAATACCAATAATCGACTTTCAATCTCCATTTTCAGGAGATTTTCTTTGTTTCCTACAGAAAAGGCAGTGAAGCTCTTGAAAAAGCAATCGACTTTCAATCTCCATTTTCAGGAGATTTTCTTTGTTTCTAACGTTTCAAATACCAAAGGAAGAAGATCCTATCGAATACTTTCAATCTCCATTTTCAGGAGATTTTCTTTGTTTCTCACCTTAGTGATTACATCACTTCTGACGGGAAAATATCTTTCAATCTCCATTTTCAGGAGATTTTCTTTGTTTCTGTATGCGTTAATTAGCTTCGCCCACTCAATGACGTTGCTTTCAATCTCCATTTTCAGGAGATTTTCTTTGTTTCTTGGATTCTTGGTAAGAGAGGTGGTTACGCATGAAGTTCTTTCAATCTCCATTTTCAGGAGATTTTCTTTGTTTCCAAATCAGTTAAGGAAACGCTCAATGATTTCTCAGATAACTTTCAATCTCCATTTTCAGGAGATTTTCTTTGTTTCCAGTTGTTTAGAGATATTATTGAAGAAAAGAAGATGACTTTCAATCTCCATTTTCAGGAGATTTTCTTTGTTTCTCTGCCATGTTCGTATTCTCCACCAAGCTTTTTACAAAACTTTCAATCTCCATTTTCAGGAGATTTTCTTTGTTTCCCCACCTTAAATCTTGCTAATTCCCGGAATATAAATGCTTTTCGCTCCTTTTTGTAGCTCTCATTTGCATACCTGAAAATGCACACAG
>JALVUT010000351.1 GCA_027035445.1 Thermococcus sp. | reverse complement strand
GCCGTTGCGAGGACTCTGTGTCCCCCTTCAACTTCCTGCCGTATCAGTTCGGCCAGAGTCCTCGTCTTCCCAGTGCCGAAGGGGCCGTGAACCAGGAAGAAATCAGGACTGCCTAGGGTGAGGCTTATCGCCTGCCTCTGGCTCGTGTTTAGGCCCTTATCAAAGGATTTAAAATTGACCGGTTCGCTCTCCTCCGGTTCGTCAAGACCTAGATAGAGCTCCAGGGCTTTCCTTCCGCTTTTTTTCAGGTTGTCGAGATTCTCCAGCCAGCGCTTGAAGGTTATGTCGTTGGCATATAAGTCAATCCGGACGTTCTTCAGGGCCCATTCCGGAACGGTTTCAAGCGCCACAGTTATGAAGCGCTTCCCCCTCTCAACAACCGTCCCCACGAGGTCGCTCTTCAGGGGGTTGTACCTGCTTATCACAACGAGGTCCCCCACGCTTATCTCGGTCTTTATCTCCCTCTCGCGGCCGTACTTCACGAGAAAATAACCGAGCTCTTCCCCGATGGTTCGGCCACTGAGATCAAGAATGGCCCGTCCAACCCATTCCCTCTCGCGGCCACTAAGCCTCTTCATCTCTAGGCGCATCGCCTCTATCTCGGCCTTCCGTTCGAGTTCAACGAGGGTTCTGAGGTGGGCAATAAATCTTCCAGGCTCCATTCTCTCCCCCAATCTGAGAGAAGAGGGGGAGTTTAAAAAGTTAGGTCAAAAAGGAAATGAGGAAGGTCTATTCTGTCACTTCTTTAGGAACAAGTGTTTCCTTTATAGTTCTGGGATTAAGCCATCTGAGCAGGTTAAGCCATGAACCGGCTTTGTCATTGGTTCCACTCCATCTCGAACCGCTGAAAGGCTGTCTGCCAACGATTGCCCCGGTAGGCTTATCATTTATGCAGAAATTCCCCGCCGCGTATCTGAGCATCTTTTCGGCCTTCACTGTTGCATACCTATCTCTGGCGAAGATTGAACCGGTGAGACCATATGGTGAGGTTTCGTTGCACAGGCGGAGTGTCTCTTCGTATTTGTCGTCGTTGTAAACATAGACCGTTACAACGGGCCCAAATACTTCCTCGGTCATGAGCTTTCCTTTTGGATTCCTCGTGAGGATAACCGTCGGCTCGATGAACCAGCCCTTGCCTGAGTTGTAGTGACCTCCGTAGATAATCTCATACTCCTCTGGGTGTGCTTTGGCGTACTCTATGTACGACACGATTTTCTTAAATGCCCCCTCATCTATGACCGCACCCATGTAGTTGCTCAAATCATCAACGGGGCCGTACTTAATTCTAGGCAGCTCCGTAAGGAGGCTCTCTCTAATGGCCGGCCACAGACTCTTTGGAATGTAAACCCTTGAAACGGCTGAGCACTTCTGACCCTGATAGCCGAAGCCGCCACGAATTACGTTCGTCACAACTGCCTTCACGTCT
>JALVUT010000350.1 GCA_027035445.1 Thermococcus sp. | reverse complement strand
CTTGACGAAAGGCAGGTCGGCGGAAGAGCTGACAAAGGGCCCAAACTCATGAAGCAGCCAGCCAACGTCCTCCACGTAGCCCCTTCCCGGCGTCTCCACGAAGGGTATCCCCTCGCGGAGGCACAGCTCTCTCGTTCTTGGTGTATTCTTTGAGAGGGCCACGAGAGCCTCATCAACCTTTCGCGCCTCCTCATAAACCCAGAGGAGCATCGGTTTCCCCTCTATCTCAAGAACCGGCTTCTCCCGTCCCATCCTGCTTGAGTTTCCTCCGGCCATGACGATTATCACTGGTACCACCACACAAACGCCAGCACCAGGAGCGTTCCCGCCCTTGTTATTTCGGCAACGGCCCCGAGGCAGTCTCCGTTTATCCCGCCGAAGTTGTTCAGGGAGAGTTTAATGACATAGGTGCCGAAAGCAATCCCCAGTAATCCTGTAAGCGTGATTGGTGAGTAAAACGCTACCGGGGTATACAGGAGTGTGTAAAGGAGCACTCCAACCGCGAGCTGTCTTCTGTTCATCCCCTCCATAAAGTAGGCGCCGAGCCCCTCTCCCAAGGGGTTTTTAGCGGCCATTGCAAGGAGCATCGCGAACTTTGAGTTGAGCTCCGCCAGGAAGATCGCGTAAAACGGGAGGAGGGGGAGCGCATAAACCTGAAGGAAAAGCACCATGACAACGGCAAAGACTCCTGCTATACCCGTGTTCAGGTCTTTCATGGCCATGACCTTTCTCTCGCGGTCACCTTTGGCCATTACCCCGTCGGCCCAGTCGGCCAGACCGTCCAGGTGAAGGAGTCCGATGGTGAGGTAGAGGGCCAGTACGGCCAAAATGTTCGCGAGGGGAAGCTTGAGATAGAGGATCACAACCGGAAGGGCCGAGCTGAGTAATGCGACTAGGGGAAAGGCCCACAGCTCCTCCCGTGCCTTCTCAAAGTCCCCCCTGATGGGTATTCGCGTGAGGAATGGCAGGACGTTCCTCACAGGCCCACCTCTGCCCGCTTTTCCTCAAACTCTTCCTTAAGGGTTGGAAGAGCCTCCCCATCGACGAAGGCCAGAACCACGCCACAATCGAGACAGAGCCATGGAGTTGCCTCGATAAATGGCCTCAGCACGCCAGTTGTCCTGCTCTTCCATGGTGGCTGCCAGAAGAAGCGAGCGTAGCCGGCCCTCTTGATCTTGCTCTTTACCATGGTTCCTCCGCAGAGGGGGCACTTCCGGGTTTCAATCCTTCCATTCATTCCAATCACCTTCAAAGAGCTTTGTCATACAACCCGCTATAAACCCTCCGATCGCGTCATCAAGGAAGGGTGGGAGCTCAGACAGGATGCCCGGTTTGTTTGTGTCGTAGTAGAAGAAATTGAAGAGTGCCATTTTGCCGCCAATGTACTCGGCGATGTCTATCCCTATCAGCTCGTCAGCGACGAGGTTCACGGGATCGCCCTCCACCCTGAAGTTCTCCTCAAGGAGGAGCGCCGCCATGAGAAGGGACTGAACGTTGATGTCGCCGAGGTACCTCAACATCAGAGCCTTGAGTCTATCCCTCACCCCGTCAGCGTTTTCCCCGATGTACAGTTCCAGGGCAGCCTCGAGCATTGCATCGAGGGTTATGCCTCTTGATCCGAGCCTTTTGAGGAGTTTCCTCATGCTCTCACCAGCCCAAACTTCAGCCAGTGATATCTGTCGCTTTCCTCCAAGGACTCCACCTCCAGTCTGAAGGCACCCTTAAAGAGCGGGGCCTTCAAAACAACCGTATGGAACTCTCCGAACTCTCCAACTGGGTCAACCTTGGGGTAGACTCGGGAAAACATATCCAGATCCTTTGTGGATCGAAACATGTATCCCAGGGACTTTCGTGGCAACCTCTTTTTGTCAGCTGCTATTATCACCCACTCAAAACCGCTATCGAGCATTTCCCTTGCGAGTTCGTGTGTGTTCTTTCCCCACAGCGGCTCAAGGGCCTTGACTCCCGCCTTCTCGGCCAGAGAGCCAACCCACTGTAGGTGATCCTCTAGGAGGATGTCTCCGGCGATGAGGTATTCAACACCGAGGGAACCTAGGAACTCCGCCAAAGCCCCACTCCCCCTGACCATATCGAAGGTGAGCAGTTCCTTTTTCATCGCCCTCGCGAGCGTTTTTAAGGCCTCTAAGTTCTCCCAGTGGGGGGAGAGGCCGATGCTCGTCTTAAGGGTGAGGAGGTACGGAACCTCTATTCCGGAGCGCTCTGTTAGGTAAAGGGCGTAAAGCCCATCCTTGCCGCCTGAGAAAAATGCGATACCTTTGGGTCTGTCGATCCCTCCCATTAAACCACCAAAGATATAAACCAAATGGACTTTTTATCCATTATGCTCCTGAGGTTCGAGAAGCTGAAGAAAGTTGGAGGGGTTTATATAAACCCTAGAAACTACCGGACGTCCCCGCTGGCCATTCGGGGCTGGAAAGACTTCCTGAGCCTGGATGAAAGGGTCTACGGGACTTACGCGAGGACGATATACAACCCCAGAGAGCGCTTCCTCGTCAAGGGGCCCAAGGACGAGGCAAAGGCCCGGACGCTGGAGGGCCTCTACAGAGGACTACTCCAGGAACCGCTCCGCTTCTGCCGTGAGGAATACTACAGATACCAGCTCCAGGTTCGAGAGTTCAAGGGACTCCCATTCGCCAACGGCTGGCCCGGCTCAGGTGTCGTTCTCGTCGGTGAAGCACCGGGCAGGAGGGGCTGCGGGAAGACAGGGATATGCTTCTACCGTGATGCCTCTGGGATGTTGCTGAGGAAGGTCCTCTTTTCTCTCGGCGTGAATCCTGACCTCATCTACATGACGAACGTCGTGAAGTGCAACCCGCCGGAGAACAGGCTCAAAGGCTTCAGCGAGGGTGCCCTTGGGCTCCTGGGGGACGAACTGCAGGTCCTGAGGCCAGAGGACATCCTCGCCATCGGCAGGACGGCCGAGAAGGCCCTGACACGGCTTGGCTTTGAGTTTACCTATCTCCGACACCCGGCCTGGTACGTGAGGAGAGGGCTGAGGGAACCGAACGAGGAGATGCTGGAGGAGTACTCAACCATAAAGGGGGCCTTTGGAGAATGGAGGTTCTGACGGTTTTCATCCTTGCACTGCTCTGGGATATAGCTCTCGGCGAGCCGCCGGTAAGGCTACACCCCGTCGTGTGGTTCGGGAAGCTGGCTGACTTCCTCGATAGCAGGTGGAGAAGAAGGGGTCATCTCCTCGATTTCCTTGCTGGAACTTTAACGGCTCTCCTCGCTCTAGCCTTCGCTCTGGTGCTTTCGCTACTCCCGTTGTACCTTCCTTTTCCTCTGAACTACATCCCCGCGGTCTATTTCCTCAAGAGTTCCTTCGCGGTCAGGAGCCTATATGAGCACGTTTCCAGGACTGCAACGGACGATATTGAGGCAAAGCGGGAGGCGGTCTCGATGATAGTGAGCAGGGACACTTCAGAACTAGACAAGGGTCATCTGAATTCGGCGGCCGTGGAGAGCCTTGCAGAGAACCTCAACGACAGTGTCGTCGCCCCCCTCTTTTACCTCCTCCTTTTCGGTCTGCCCGGGGCCCTGGTCTACCGGGCAATCAACACACTCGACGCGATGCTCGGCTACCGGAACAAGCGCTACGAGTTCTTCGGCAAGTTCGCGGCGAGGCTTGATGACGTCCTAAACTTCATCCCCGCCAGAATAACGGTGCTCCTCTACCTCCCATCGGGAGGGAAGAAGGTTCTCAACCACTGGAAGCTCGCGAAGTTCAAGATAAACTCCGACAAACCTGTGGCGGCTATGAGCGCTGTTCTCGGTGTTTGGCTTGAGAAGCTTGGTGTTTACCGCTTCCCGGGCAGGGAGCCGGAAACGGAAGACATAAAACGCGCCCTTCGGGTTTACCTGGTTGTCGTTGGGGAGTGGCTGGCAATGGTTTTCATACCACTTGTTATGGGGGTCTGTCCATGCTTGAACCGGTGAGGTTCTCGACGTACCATGGGGGAGCGAGGGAGGAGGGGATAGCAGACTTCTCCGCCTCCCTGAACCCGTATCCTCCTGTGTGGCTGGATGACATGTTTGAAAGGGCAAGGGAGATAAGCGACCGGTACCCGTACTACGACTCCCTTGAGGAGGGGCTGTCGGGGTTACTGGGGGAAGAAGCTGTCGTTACCGCGGGCATAACCGAGGCTCTGTACCTCCTTGGAATACTCACCCTGAGAGGACGGAGGGCAATAATGCCCCGCCACACCTACGGCGAGTACGAGAGGACCGCGAGGGTCTTTGGAGCGGAGGTGGTTAAGGGTCCTAACGAGCCAGGAGGACTTGCAGAACTCGTTGAGAGAGGGAGCGTCGTCTTCTTCTGCAATCCGAACAACCCGGATGGGAGGTACTACAGCCCCGGGGAGCTCAAACCTCTCCTCGATGCGGTGGAAGACAAAGGCGCCCTCCTAATTCTGGACGAAGCCTTCATAGACTTCGTTAAAAATGCAAAGAGTCCCGAAGGAGAGAACATCATAAAGCTGCGAACCTTCACGAAGAGCTATGGCCTGCCGGGGATAAGGGTTGGCTATGTCTTCGGCTTTCCGGAGGCGTTTAGGAGCGTCAGGATGCCCTGGAGTATTGGCTCCACAGGGGTTGCCTTCCTTGAGTTCCTGCTTGAGGACGGCCTTGAGCACCTAAGGAGGACGATGCCGCTGGTCTGGAGGGAGAGGGAGAGGATGGAAAGGGCACTGGGTGTGAGAAGTGATGCCAACTTCTTTATAAAGCGTGTTGGTGATGCTGAGGCCGTCGTTGAAAGCCTTAAAAAGTGGGGAGTCCTTGTGAGGAACTGCACGAGCTTTGGCCTTCCGGGATACATCCGTTTCTCCGTGAGAAGGAAGGAGGAAAATGACAGGCTAATCAAGGCATTAAGAGAAGGTTTAAGAGGATAACACCCCTTCATGCTTTGGTGGTGCCATGCACGAGCTGTACACCGCTTTGGCCGAATACTACGACTCAATCTACCGCAGAAGGGCGGAGCGGATAAAGGACGAGATTGGCTTTGTCGAAGAAATCTTCAGGAAAGATGCGGAAAGAGGAGTCAGGTAGATCCTTGACCTCGCCTGCGGGACTGGAATCCCAACACTTGAACTTGCGAGAAGGGGCTATAACGTTACAGGCCTTGACCTGCATGGGGAGATGCTGGCCGTTGCACGGGGGAAGGCAAGGAATGAAGGACTTAACATCAAGTTCCTGCAGGGCGATGCTCTGGAGATAGGCTTTGAGGAGGAGTTCGACGCGGTAAGCATGTTTTTCTCCTCAATTATCTACTTCGATGATCCTACACTTCAACAATTATTTAATTCTGTAAAGAGGGCTCTCAGACCGGGAGGAGTCTTCATCGCTGACTTCCCGTGCTGCTATTGCACTGGAAAGGACGATCCGATAGTCTGGGATGAACGGAAGGGCGATGAGCGGTTGGTCATAACGGACTGGCGCGAGGTAGAACCTGCGACTGAAAAACTGCACTTCAAGAGGCTGGTTCAGATAATAAAGCCCGATGGGAGCGTCAGGGCTTTCATGGTTGATGACGAGCTTAACATCTACACGCCGAGAGAAATGCGGCTTCTGGCGGAGAGGTGCTTCCGGGAGGTCAGAATCTACGGCAACATGAAGAGACGCCTCGACCCGATGGACAGGCGCTACTGGCTCGTCGCCGTTAAGTGACCCCAAAATTTTTAAACTCCTGCTCATCTTTATACTCCGGTGGTGCCTATCGTCCATCGCTATGCAGATTTCAATCCGTGAATGCATTTTTCATGTTCTCGGGTTAGTCCTAATTCCGGCACCGCCTTCGCTAAGATTTTTAAATCCCCCTTCTGAGGGTATTCCATCTTCAGAAAACCGAAAAGGTGATGCCTATGCTTCCCAAAACCTACGACCCGAAGGAGATTGAGCTAAAGTGGCAGAAGTTCTGGCTCGATGAGAAGATATACAGGTATGAACTGGATGAGAAAAGGCCCGCTTATGCCATTGATACGCCGCCGCCCTTCACGAGTGGAACACTCCACCTTGGCCACGTGCTGAGCCACACATGGATCGATATCATCGCGCGCTACAAGAGGATGACCGGATACAACGTGCTCTTCCCGCAGGGCTTCGACAACCACGGCCTTCCGACCGAGTTGAAGGTCGAGAAGGAGTTCGGGATAAGCAGGGATCAGCCCGAGAGGTTCCTGCAGAAGTGCATAGAGTGGACGTGGCAGGCCATCGAAGCGATGAGAAACCAGTTCATCCGCATAGGTTATTCAGCGGACTGGGAGCTGGAGTACCACACGATGGACGACTGGTATAAAGCGGCAGTCCAGAAGTCCCTCCTTGAGTTCTACGAGAAGGGCATGCTCTACCGCGATGAGCATCCGGTCTACTGGTGCCCGCGCTGCAGGACGAGCCTCGCCAAGGCCGAAGTAGGCTACGTCGAGGAGAAAGGCTTCCTCTACTACATCAAGCTTCCCTTAGCTGATGGTCCCGGCCACGTCCCGATAGCGACGACGAGGCCAGAACTCATGCCGGCCTGTGTGGCGGTATTCGTCCATCCCGAGGACGAGCGCTACAAGGACGTGGTTGGCAAGAAGGTGAAGCTCCCGATATTCGAGCGGGAGGTTCCGGTTATAGCCGATGAGGACGTCGACCCCGAGTTCGGAACCGGTGCAGTCTACAACTGTACCTACGGCGACGAGCAGGACGTGGTCTGGCAGAAGCGCTACAATCTTCCAGTCATCATAACAATCAACGAGGACGGAAGGCTTAACGAAAACGCCGGCCCCTATGAGGG
>JALVUT010000349.1 GCA_027035445.1 Thermococcus sp. | reverse complement strand
GCCTTGGTCATCTTCTTGTCGAGCCTCTCGTAGACCTCCTCGAGGGTCCAGTAGTAGCCGTTGACGTTCTGGACCCACTCGAAGTAGCTGACGGTGACACCGCCGGCGTTGCAGAGGAAGTCCGGAATCTGGAGGATGCCCTTCTCGCGGAGGATGTCATCGGCCTCGGGGGTGATCGGGCCGTTGGCAACCTCGGCGACGATCTTGGCCTTGATCCTGTTGGCGTTCTTCTCGGTGATGACCTCCTCGATGGCAGCCGGGGCAAGGACGTCAACGTCAAGCTCGAGGAGCTCTTCGTTGCTGATGTTGGTCGCTCCCGGGAAGTCCTTGACACTGCCGTTCTTCTTCTTCCACTCGAGGACCTCGTCGGCGTTAAGGCCCTCCGGCTTGTAGATGCCGCCGTGGCTGTCGCTGACGGCGACGACCTTCATGCCGTACTCCTCGCTCATGATCTTGGCCATGTAGTAGCCGGCGTTACCGTAACCCTGGATGGCTATGGTTTTGCCCTTGAGATCCATGCCAAGAGCCTTAGCAGCCTCACGGATGGTGTATGAGGCACCCTTGGCGGTGGCGTCGCCCCTTCCGAGTGAACCGCCGATGCTGAGTGGCTTTCCGGTGATAACGCCGAAGGCCGGGCCCTTTCTCCTCATGATGGTCTCATACTCGTCCATCATCCAGCCCATGATCTTCGGGTTGGTGTAGACATCTGGAGCCGGGACATCAGTCCATGGGCCGATTATGTCGTAAACGGCGCGGATGTATGAGCGTGCAAGCCTCTCCTGCTCGCCCTCGCTGAGCTTCTTGGGGTTGACTATGATGCCGCCCTTACCTCCACCGTAGGGGATGTCAACGACGGCACACTTCCAGGTCATCCAGGTAGCGAGGGCCTTAACGGTGCTGAGGGTTTCAGCCGGGTGCCAGCGGATGCCACCCTTGGTCGGACCGCGGGCCCAGTTGTGCTGGACGCGGAAACCGGTGAAAACCTTGACAGAGCCATCGTCCATCTGAAGTGGGACGCTGACCTCCAGAATTCTCATGGGCCTCTTGAGCCACTCAAGGGCCTCTTCGCTTATGTCCATGAACTGCGCAGCCCTCTCGAGCTGCCTGACCGCCATCTCAAAGGGGTCCTGTTCAACCATGTTTACCACCTCAGGTTTCGGTAATCTGCGATGTCCAGTTAGGCGTTTGCATATATAAACCTTTCGATAAAGAAGGCAGGAGAACCGTTGATTTCAAACAAACGGTTATATAAGGAAATTTTCGGCGGAACGGGCCAATCTATCGAAATTTTCAACGAAAAAAAGCGGTGTACATCCAGAATTTTTTATACATTGACGAACATCAAGGTTCATCAATGACTAAACAATGAAGTTGCCCTCAGCGAGAAGTCGGTCATCATCCCTCAGCTCACTCTCCTTGCAATCATCGGGCATTACCTTTAAGGAGATCAGGGGGTTAAAACCTTTACTGGCTAAGCTCTCTCTCTATCGTCATAACGCCCACCCCGTACCTTACGTTAGGGTTAAGTACTAACAGATTGGCAAAATTCCCCCGTTAATAGTTTCACAACATAGTAAATCGGCTTTTGTCGATAGAAGAGATTAGAAAGCTTTTTATATCATACTCCACGTTATACATAATGGCGTCCATAGGTACATGGAGGCCGTTTTACATCCAATTTGGAATGGGGGGTGTATACCGTTGGAACAAGAAAGGGAACAATGGGCAACTAAGATTGGTTTGATTTTGGCTATGGCTGGAAACGCCGTTGGTCTTGGTAACTTCGTTAGGTTCCCAACACAGGTCGCCCAGAACGGTGGCGGCGCCTTCATGGTGCCGTACTTCATTGCACTGTTCTTCCTCGGAATACCAATAATGTGGGTCGAGTGGGTCGCAGGTCGCTACGGCGGCAAGTACGGTCACGGCACCCTTGGCCCTGCATACTACCTGATGGCAAGGGAAAGTGTCAAACCGAGGGGTGCACTGTGGTGGGGTGTTCTGGCAGGAATGCTGGGATTTGCACTGACGGTTCTCCTGAACAGCTACTACCTGCACCTGATCGGCTGGTCGGCGGCTTACACGTACTTCAGCGCTGCGGGCTCGTATTTCGGGCACAACACCGGTACGTTCTTTGACAACTACCTCAACAATCATGGGGAGGTTTTCCTGTTCTGGGGTATAACAGTGGTACTGCTGGCAATAGCGGTAGGGCAGGGTGTCAGCAAGGGTATCGAGAGATGGGTCAAGATAATGATGCCTCTGCTCTACATCTTCGCAATAATCTTAGTTGGATACGTCTTCGTCATAGGCTCCCCCATAAACCCCAACTGGAGTACAATAGATGGCTTCAAGTTCATCTGGAGCCCCAACTGGGTCTACCTGAAGCAACACTTTGCGACGGTAATGCTTGCAGCCACGGGACAGATATTCTTCACACTGTCACTTGGAATGGGTATCATCCAGAACTACGCCAGTTACCTCGGTCCCAACGATGATGTAGCGCTCTCGGGTGTCGCCACTGTCTCGCTCAACGAGTTCGCTGAGGTTATCCTCGGTGGCTCACTCGCCATACCCATCGCCACAGCGTACGCCTCAAGGATAGTCCCAGCCAACGTCTTTGCACAGGGCAAAGATGCAGCCCTCTCATGGATCGGTCAGCACTTCGGACTCGGCTTCTCGTACACGAGCCTCCCGAACGCTTTTATCCAGATGGGAGGTGCGGGAAGGGCCTTTGGAGCCCTCTGGTTCCTGCTCCTGTGGTTTGCAGGATTCACCTCGGCGATAGCCATGTACAACTACCTCGTCGCCCTGCTTGAGGAAGACCTCAACATCAAGAGGAAAGTTGGTACGTGGATAGTACTGGGGATATACTTCATCATGGGACTGCCGGTTATCTACATTGGCAGTTACATGGACCAACTCGACAGCTGGATCAGCTTCCAGCTGACACTGCTGGCGCTGGTTGATATCATAGTGGCCGTGTACCTCTTCAAACCGAGCAACTTCTGGAACGAACTGCACAAGGGTTCGTACATCAGGGTGCCAGTGTGGTACAAGTGGATAACCATCATAATCGCCCCAATACTGCTTCTCATACCCCTCGTCGGGACCTTCAAGAGCTTCGTCACGGGGAAGATTGGAGTAGCACCATGGACGGCAATAATAGTGATGTTCATCATCGGTGCCATCGAGAGCTACTACGCCATCAGGAAGAAGTACGGCGAGGAGCTGGAGAAGAACGAGGTAATAGTAAAGCTATGAGGTGGTGAAGATGGGAGGCTGGGTAGCATACATGATTATAGCATGGCTGATAATCCTCGGCATGATGGTGTGGAGCATTGGGGTCCTCATGAGGGCCGAGAAGCAAAGGGCTTAAATGCCCAACTCTTCTCTTTTATATTGGAGGGATAACAGTGAAAAGTCCTGGGGTTCTACGTGATACGGCCGAAGTGCTTGAGAGTATACTAACCCGGGTTGATAGGTTAACGGTAATCTCTGAAAAGGAAAAGGCCAAGATAAAGAAACTGCTGAAGGAATCCGCGGAGAGCTTTAAGGCGGTTTCAGAGAAGGTTAAAAAGGACAACACCCAGCTCGCGGAGTTCTTCTACAAGAAGGCGACGCAGCTGAAAACCGAGAGCACGGACAAAAACATAGAGAAGAGCGGAAAAAAATCATACCTTCAGGCGGTTAAGAGAATGAACAGATATTCCAAATCGGCCATTTACGATTTCAACCCCGACAAGTTGAGGGAACTTAAAAAGGCCTACAAAACTTACATATTCGGGATGACCTCTTTCTTCATCCTAGCGGGGGTTTACATGAGCCAGATAATGGCAATAACGGCCCTTATCCTTGCGATTCCGATAGTCCTCTCAATGCTGTCCCTCCAGAAGAGAGGGTACACGGGGTTAATGCTGGCCTTCTCAGCGGCCCCCATACCCCTGCTCCAAGGGGTAATGGGACTGACCTATGGGCTCAGAGCGATGGAGGACCAAGAACTGGTCAGCAAAATAGCCGAGGTGATGGGAAAGAGCACGTCATTCGTCCATGGATACCTAGCGTTCATGGTACTGCTCAGCGCGGTGGAGCTTTACCTCATAACCAGGGGGCTGTACCTCATCTACAAGCACAGGTATGCTTTCCTTTAGTAAAGGGCTTTATGACCCCTCTCACCTGTTCTTACCCTCACAGTGTCCCGAACCGTGGCCTCTATCTTTTTGTGGTATCACCCTGACTTCCTCTCCGTCGTGGAGGGTGGGGATTCAACTTAACCCCCTAACCAAGGGCGGGAAGGTTTACGGGCACTCATCCCCCACTCCCCTCGCAAGTTTCGGTTCAGCCAAGGGGACAATCTTGCCCCCGTTACTTCCACCGGCAAAACCAGATTGGGGTAACGTCTACGTATAGCCCAAAAAAGTTCGAAAAAAAGAAAGTGGGGTGGGTTTAAATCTGAGCCCTGAACTTCCTCAATCTCTTAAGCGAGATCCCACTTCTTACGGCCAGCTCCTCAAGATCGGCCCGTTTAAGGTCTTCAATCGTGTAAACGCCGGCCTTTTCCAGTCTCTTAAGGGTTTTGGGACCTACTCCCCTGATCTCCAGGAGCCCCTTCCCTTCAGAGGCACGAGCCTTATGAGAGCGCTTACGCCGCATGGGCGTTGTCTCCCGTGAAGCATGGATTTCCATACCCTTAGAAATCTGAGTCTTCGTCACAGCGGTTGCATAGGCCCGCTCGTTGAGGGGTGTCTTTCTATCAGTGCCATCGTCCCCCACTTCCGCGAGGGGCACCTTCGGTGGTTCAACGTACCTAGAAACCTCCGGTGGGTTCTCACTGATGTAGCCAAAGACCGCGGGAGGCCTGAAGGGATTGTCCCTTTCCTCCAGTCTCTCAAGGAGGTTACCTTCACGTTTTCCAGATTCAAAGTACTCCTCCACCTCATTCGCCAGTCTGTGAAAATCTCGGGCGTGAAGAAGAAGCCTTCTGCGGCCGTACTCTTTCGCCTGTCCAGTGGTTATCAGAAACTGCCAGTCACTGGCCTCAAGGAGCAGGAGCTCGCGTGCCAGTTGCTCCAGCATCCTGTTCCCCAGTCGATCCTCCCCGTAGTATCGGGTCGCGAGCGATACCATCCGCTCCTCGGCGGGATAGACGTGTTCCCATGTCCATTCTGTTTCAGGGTTCCACCAGGTCGAATGGTCGGAGTTGGCCCCCCAGGAACCCTCGGGCAGCTCAATCTCGTGCCTTTCACCCTCATAATTCTCCAAGTAACGCTTTATTGTGGTTGTCTCAATGCCTCGCTGGGCCATGAGCTCAAGAACCCTGGCGAGCCACATCACACCCTCAAACCACCAGTGACCGAAGAGCTCTGTGTCGTAGGGAGAGACAATTATGCCCCTCTCCCCGTACTTCGATTCATGCTCCGATAGGAGGCGTTTGGAAAGGGAAACGAAGTGCCTTGCATGCTCCTCGATCCTTTCCATTGCCCTCTCCGGATCGTAGAACTCCTTATCTCCCAGATCTACGCCCCTACCGGTTATCCTCCAGTACTGGCCACCGCTCTTCTCTGCCTTCCTGTGGAATTCCCTGTACCAGAAGTCGCCAGGATAGCCATAGTGGGCACTCCACACCTGATGCCCTGTCTCTCTGTTGCGCGCAAAAACCGCCACGTTAGAGCCCTTAATCCAGTAAGGTCTCAGGGTGGTTTTCTCCGTATCGGCCAGGGGAACATCCCCGTAGACTTTGGAGGCGGGCCCCTCATCAATCAATCTGCTCTCAACAAAGAAATACTCAATGCCCACCTCCTCAAGAAATCTCTCAATGCCCTCCCTGACTATTCTCCTTCCACCGGGAAGTTCCCATTCTCCTTTGGACCTGTAGGCACACTCCGGTAACCACATACCGTGGGGCCTCACACCGAAGTGGCTTTCATAGCTCATAACTCCCGTGAGAAGCTGTCCCCGTATGGCTTCATCCCTCTCAAGGAGGGGAAGGTATCCATGGGTTGCAGCGGAGGTTATCACCTCAACATACCCCTGATTCTGGAGTTCGCGGAGTTTCCCAATTATATCCCCATTTAGAGCGTTCCAGTAATCAAAGATCCTTTTGAAGTATTCAAACATGAACTCAACGGCCTTCCCATCATATTTTCCGGATCTAACGTCCTCCTCCATGAGCTTGAGCTTTCTCCTCATGTACTCAGTAAACTCCTCCTTTATGTAGGCATCGGCGAGCTGCTCGGCCAGGACGGGGGTTATCCCGATGACCAGCTGAAATTTGACCCCTGAGTCCCTGAGCCGCTCCAGCTCCCTCAGCAGGGGAAGGTAAGTCTCACTCATGGCCTCGTAAAGCCATTCCTCACCAAAGGGCCATTTACCATGCCTCCTGACGTAAGGGATGTGAGTGTGAAGGACAAAGGTGAAGTACCCGTTCATGTTTGTATCACCACGAGTGTCATTGCATTTGGGGTATTTAACCTTATTCTGGACAGTCATGGCACTGGCCCCAGTTGTGGACATCAATGCATAACTATGGCAATTAGATAACCCTTTAAACCCATATCCCAATTCCCTCCGGTGGGAGAATGAAGGGGGAGATGAGCAGCGTTGATATACGCTACGTCGTGAGGGAGCTCCAGAGCCTGGTGGGCTCGCGCGTTGACAAGGTTTACCACGACGGGAACGAGATAAGGATAAAACTCCGCTCGAGGGAGGGAAGGGCGGATCTTATACTCGAAGCGGGGAGAAGGTTTCACTTAACAACTTACATAAAGGAGGCCCCCAAGAGACCCTCAAGCTTTACCA
>JALVUT010000348.1 GCA_027035445.1 Thermococcus sp. | reverse complement strand
TATATCAATATCCAGTCCAAAACGAATAAACGGACCTTTCAATCCCATTTTGGTCTGATTTTATCGTGGAAATTAAACCGATGGAGGCAGACGTCGTTCTCTTTCAATCCCATTTTGGTCTGATTTTATCGTTCAGCACGTCCTCGAGCCTGTCAGCCGCTTTGTACTTTCAATCCCATTTTGGTCTGATTTTATCAATATAAAAGAAACGTACAACGAACAGATTTCATGGAACTTTCAATCCCATTTTGGTCTGATTTTATCCTCCTTCCGTTGCTTCAGCGTTCTCGAAGTACTCGAAGTACTTTCAATCCCATTTTGGTCTGATTTTATCACTGTCCGAGGGAAGTAGTTGATTTCTACTAACACCTCCTTTCAATCCCATTTTGGTCTGATTTTATCTGTCGAGTGGCTAACAGCAAGGTTTAAGAGGTTGAGAGCTTTCAATCCCATTTTGGTCTGATTTTATCCTTATTCAGGCGAACGTGCCACCTGTCGTAGTAATCCTTCTTTCAATCCCATTTTGGTCTGATTTTATCTGGCTGTAGAACGAGCGTATTTTCCCGTGTCCGAGCATCTTTCAATCCCATTTTGGTCTGATTTTATCGACGTCGCACTACCTGATAGCTAACGTTCCGTACGCTTTCAATCCCATTTTGGTCTGATTTTATCACGAGCCAAGACATTCTGTCCGTTGGCGGGCTTCCTGTCTTTCAATCCCATTTTGGTCTGATTTTATCGTTTGTACTCTTGCCTCAATCCGTCCACCACTACTCCACTTTCAATCCCATTTTGGTCTGATTTTATCACTTAGACGGACTAATTGACAACGCCGACAAAGTTGACTTTCAATCCCATTTTGGTCTGATTTTATCTTAACAGGCCGAAGTAACCCTCCTGCCCACCTCCCCAGCTTTCAATCCCATTTTGGTCTGATTTTATCCGACGAGATAACGAGACCGGTCGTTTGGTGGGCTGTAGCTTTCAATCCCATTTTGGTCTGATTTTATCTCTGCGATGATCACAGACTACCGTTCCACCACAACTGTTCTTTCAATCCCATTTTGGTCTGATTTTATCCAGTAGACATGGCAATAGCTGGTGCTACAGCAGGTGTACCTTTCAATCCCATTTTGGTCTGATTTTATCATCAACATCAATATCATAGACAGGTACGTCAAGGCGAGCTTTCAATCCCATTTTGGTCTGATTTTATCGTCTCAGTAAGTTTGAGTAAATATCTGAAAGATAAAACTTTCAATCCCATTTTGGTCTGATTTTATCGACGCATAGTGCCAATTATCGGCAGATTCGAGAGCGGGCTTTCAATCCCATTTTGGTCTGATTTTATCTTTGGCATGAATGGACAGATAAAGCATCCCGAACGCTCCTTTCAATCCCATTTTGGTCTGATTTTATCCCCATATCATTA
>JALVUT010000347.1 GCA_027035445.1 Thermococcus sp. | reverse complement strand
TATACTGGCTGCACAAATGGAGGTCGACGACGAAAGCCCCACAAAGGAGCGATAAGAAAACGTTATATAGCGAAACAGAGGAAAATTACCAGTTGATAAAATCAGACCAAAATGGGATTGAAAGATGCTTGAAAAGACGCTCATATCTATTCTGATCAGAGTGATAAAATCAGACCAAAATGGGATTGAAAGGATTATAAGTCACACCATGACCGACGTCTGTCACCTGGATAAAATCAGACCAAAATGGGATTGAAAGTTAGCTTTATCCTTATTTTTTATTTTCTCAAAAGCTCGATAAAATCAGACCAAAATGGGATTGAAAGTAAAGCATCCGGGCTCTTTGAGGAGGCTCGGATACACAGATAAAATCAGACCAAAATGGGATTGAAAGGTTGCAACGGGATTATGGGCAACTCTTTTACTGCTAAAGATAAAATCAGACCAAAATGGGATTGAAAGGTGAAATTTGAGGATCCATACATAGGTGTGGCTGCAGGATAAAATCAGACCAAAATGGGATTGAAAGGTAAACAGCTTGATTATATAATACAAACAACCGACGAAGATAAAATCAGACCAAAATGGGATTGAAAGTTTTAAACCATGCGTGCGTTAAGAGAATTAGAGAAAGATAAAATCAGACCAAAATGGGATTGAAAGCTAACTGATATAATTCTCATCCCCATTCTATCACCTCCGATAAAATCAGACCAAAATGGGATTGAAAGTCTCATTTATTTGTTAGTATACTAATAGTATTCTGGCGATAAAATCAGACCAAAATGGGATTGAAAGAATAGGCTTGGACTTATTATAATAAATCTAAGTCCAGATAAAATCAGACCAAAATGGGATTGAAAGCAGGGTAAATCAGCAGTTTTAACTATAGAAATTGACGGATAAAATCAGACCAAAATGGGATTGAAAGCATTTATATACTTCTCGAAAGCCTTATCAAGCCTTCCATGATAAAATCAGACCAAAATGGGATTGAAAGGCATAAACGATAAGAACTCCAAAGACAGCTTTGATCTCGATAAAATCAGACCAAAATGGGATTGAAAGCCAGATCCTCCGCTACCTCCACCAGGGTCAAATTCTGTGATAAAATCAGACCAAAATGGGATTGAAAGCGAGAAATGGATACTTCTCGAGAGCCGTTCCCACTATAGATAAAATCAGACCAAAATGGGATTGAAAGCGGTTCGGTTTTCTGTGATACATGGGGCTGGTGCGAAGGATAAAATCAGACCAAAATGGGATTGAAAGTTACTGCTGGAACGCTTGGGTGTGTCGATGCAAAGGATAAAATCAGACCAAAATGGGATTGAAAGCATGTCTAAATTCGTAATCTATAGCCCACACGTCACGATAAAATCAGACCAAAATGGGATTGAAAGAGTGCAGTGGTAGCTGCAGCAATTTCAGGT
>JALVUT010000346.1 GCA_027035445.1 Thermococcus sp. | reverse complement strand
GTTGTTCATGAAGCCTCCTTCTCGTGACTTTGAGCGGTCCACGAGACTGGAGGCTTCCTTATTTTGCCGGAACTGTCAAACTATTGGAGTCCCCCGGCAAAGCCGGGGGTTTACCTAACAGAAATTATGCGAACGTGATCGTTTTTTTCAACTCACTGAGCGGGTGAAGGATTTTTTCTTTATTTTCTTGCCCGCAGGGATTGGCAATTTCACCGAATCTGCTTCGTTATCAAGGGCTTGAAGTATTCGTATACGTCTACGCCCTTGATGTCTCGCATCTCCGGCAAAATTGCCAATTGCAGGATTTAGGTGGAATCCTTTTCAGGATACGACAGTAAGTCATTTGCGTCAAGTGAAGGACAGGGCGGAATCTTGCCGCAACCCAGACGCCGCAGGAACTGATTCAGCCGTGTTTTTTTACACGGGGTCAGGGCTGCGGAGCACTGCGAGCACCCGCAGGGCTTGGCCTTGCCCCGTTGGTTCCGGAGGCTGTTGATCAGAACAGACTGGCACGAAAGGACAGCGTAATTTACTGAAAAAATGTTGCTTTATCGAAAACCGGGAGGTGAAGGATATCCTGCTGCCCCTACCTGTTCTGAACAGAAAAAGTAAATCGACATTTTTTCTGCCATACGACAAAGATGTCGAGCAAGAGCGCCTGAACCATTCAACCGAAATACTGGATAATCCATTGAGATAAAACAATAAATTTTTATTTTATCTTTTCGGCACGCTGCATGCTTCAGACAGGGCAGAACACGATTTCTACTATCGTTACAATCGGTTCCTGTTGTCGGGACTAAATGATATGCGGCGGCACCAACACACCTTTTTTCTGTTCATGTCATGGAAACAGATGGGTACCCATGGAAATGACATCCTGCAGGAATGGTTTCATGGCCGTGAATCGGAGTGAAGAATCATGGGGTTGCCGCATTGAAAGAGTCTCATCATACCGTGAGAACTTGCTTTCTTGTCTGCGATACTGTTGATCCTCCGGGTGAGCAACGCAGACGGTTGCAAGAAAATTTTTCATGGGAATCTCTTACTCACTGCTTATAGGAGGATAGTGTTATGAAACGTACAACCGCAGCAGCCGTGGCCATTACTGCCTTTTCGTTTCTTGGCCTGTTAACCATGCCGATGAATGCCGACGCCGGACGTTTCCGTGGCGGCAATATGGTCCAGTCCAATGTTGCCACCCAGACCCAAACCGCTTCCATGTATCGTCACCAGGGACAGCAGGGGCCCGGCGTTGGTTTTGTTGATGCCGACGGCGACGGCATTAATGATAACTTTGTCGATGCCGATGGCGATGGTATCTGCGACAACACCGGCCTGCCGGTTGGCGTTCGTCCAGGCGCCGGAATGGGCCAGGGACAGGGCGTTGGCTTTGTTGATGCCGACGGCGACGGCATTAATGATAACTTTATCGATGCCGATGGCGATGGTATCTGTGATCGCCTTCAGTAACTTCTGAACGTTTTCCTACTATTGTCGGCAATAAACCGGCTTCGAAAACTGCTGAAAGGCCGGGGAATCCACCCGCCTTTCAGCAATTTCCGGAAGACGCTGACTCCCTGGTATAATCGAACTTGTCAAACGTCCTTTCGTAAGCTTTATGCAAGCTTCGGGAAGAATGCCAAACTTTCTGCTGGAGAAGGATACTCCCTCTTTGTCCGGAGATCATCAGGAAGAAGGACGGCACCACCACACTGGATTGTGAACGAAATGCCGCCAGAAGGATGCTGGTCAAACTGCGCCGGAATCATCCTCGCCTGCCGTGCATCGTCAACGAGGATTCCCCGGTCTCCAACGCACCGCATATATCAGCGACCCGCGACCGATCGACCTGTTTCCTCGACTGAAATCAACTCTTCGGAGGTCGATTGTGACCATCCGGGAAGAGCTGCCCGCCCTGCAGTCATATGACTATTCACCGGCGATCCTGCCTTTTGCACAGACTCCAAACAGAACAATTGCCATGAAAAACGCCTTTTCACCATCTCATGTTCTCACGTATTTCTGCTGCGTGATTGTCTTTTCTTTCCTGACTGCCTTGCCGGTATCTGCAGAATCCTCATTATCTCAAAATAATGACACCGCATCTGCTGACACTGAAAAAAGCCTGATGCAGCAGATTAAGCTCTTTTTCAACCTTGGTAATACAACCAATGAGTTAAACATGGAAGAGAGCGGAATCAACGGTCTCAACGATACCGCGGGTCAATCCGTGGGTCGTAACCAGCTTCTGCTGCTCAAGGAGAATTACAGGAAAAAAATAGAAAAAGACCCGCAGAACGATGGGCTCTGGGCGGGACTGGGAAGTATCCTGGAAACACTGGGTGAGGATGACCAGGCTTTGGCCGCCTATGAGAAAGCCATCCAGCTTAACCCGGACAACCGGCCTGCCAGTCAGGGCATAACCAGGATCAGGCGTTCACACCGGGTGTTGGCCCGTGTCTATTATTATTTTCAACACGAAAAGGAATACGCACCAACCATTAAGAGTGATCTCGCTACCTGGGAGGAGCAGGCGGTAACCGCGCAGGTGAGTAAATTCTGGGGACGAGGCAAAAGCATTGGTATTGGCTGGCTGGAGGGAACCATTTATCAAAAAAACGAATTATATGGCGATGTTGATTTTTCCCTCAAGCGGCAGGCGCCTTTTTTTCAGCTTTCCTGGCCTCTTCTCGACAACCTTGCCATGGCATTTCGTGTACGGGATGAAAAGTTTACCAATAATGATGACTCCGGGTATTACAAGGTAGACGGAAGTCAGCATATTATCACCGGCTACCTGGCCCTTTCCTACAGGGGAAATGGCTTCTGGGCAGATATGAATTACTCCCGGGAACGAGAACCGGATCCCATCTATGACGCTGCCAGCCAGCGTTCGGCCCTGAATATCGAGGTCAAGCAACTGACCGGCATATCAGCGGGTTATGGTTTTGCCAATAACTGGGAAATCGGCTCCAGTCTCTACTATGAACAGTATGGATCGGCCCGCAGGGATCAATGGAATCCCAACATCCAGCTCAGTCACTGGTTTTCCAGCCTCCCCGGCGCAAGGATCAGTCTCGGGTATGGATACTATACCGATGAACATGAAAATATCGTCAATATGACTTCAAGTTACCAGTGGACCCCCCTGGAACACCTGCAGCTCAGGGTTGAGTATCAGCTCGAGTATTCAGGCAATGAAGATTCCTGGCTTAACCAGGGCGATCTCGTGATGAACTGGGCAATAGTGGACCGTCTCTCTCTGGTCGTTCGCACTGATTACAGCCAGGAATATGGTGGTGACGAGGATAACAACTTTTATACCCAGGCCTCCCTGAACTGGTCCTTTTTTTAAGTCATCCCAGATCGTGTCTTCAAAACTTTGGCCACGTCACCGGCCCTTGTCGGATGATCTTGGCCAATCAGGATGGGCCGGGATCTCCCCGTCGAACAACCCACATATACGAATCTTGTCGTCAGATTTCGACCCGGTTCGGCCAGTACCTGCACGGTTGTTTCACCGGTCTGAATGTACATCCCGGTCAGAAGCTCCTCTTCCAACAGGTCCAAGAGGGACTGGCAGGCCAGGGAAGACGATGGATTTCAATATCATGGACACCTTGTCCCCGGGCAAGGTCGTCGACCTGTGATTTCCTGCCCCGTTTTTCCCGGGTATATCCGGAGACATGGATCTCTTGCCGGTTTTTTCTCCAGCCCTGTATACCAGAGGCAGAATCCATCACGATGCCGGCAGAGAATCCTGGCCATAGCCCGTGTCTGGTTGCAGAAAACAACGAGGTGGCCGGAGAATGGATCGAATTCCAGCTGGTCGGTTACCAGCCTTGTACATATCGATAACGTCCGGAGCGATGCAAACCCGGGCGGGAGCGGCCCGATAAAACATTACCGCTGCCCCAGCACCGGGAGTACCTGCTGAAGGGCGAACCGTGAGAACCGTTCGCTGACCTCTATGATGACAGTGCCGTTCAGGATGATTTTCACTCCACCCTCTGACCGCGCACAGGTGGACGGACTATCTTCTCAACAGGTACCGGCCCGGGCAGGGCCTCAAGGAGAAGGTCTGCCGCATTTTCTCTGCCGGGAATGATGGGAATGGTTTCTCCTGTTCCTGCCCTGCGTTGCCATGGCCGGCTTCCCGGTTGTACCCGGGAAGCATAAAACCTCAATCCTGCAATTGGCAATCCCGAAGGCACGCCTCCCACCGGAAAACAGGTTCACACAGATCCTGGATCCAGCCACCTTTCCGAATCTGCCTCGATCATACAAGATGTTTCTGTTTCCCGGCTCGTCATCCTGGCTCTTTTACAAAAAACTTGCGGTTTATCTACCTATTCTGTAGTCTTATTTGAGCTTTTGGCGAACGTTGCGATATCGCCTGAACTGTAGGTAGATTGCGCAGGGAATGTTTCTGAAAAAAGAGCTGCTGAAGACGGTGCCATGCGTACCTGTTTAGTCGCTGCATCCTTTGGGGGCCACCTGATTTCCTCCTGATTCCCTGCCACAGCATCTTCGGCCGGAAAGCGATTTCTTACCATCTCGCCCGGGGACATCCTTGAACCCGGGGTACAGGGACCAATCCGACAACAAACCTCCTGGTCGTCCCCGCAGCGCCATGGTTATGGAGAGCAGAAAAAAAGGCACGCAGGCAGGGGGCCACGCCGCTTCCGGGATCTCGCATACTTCACTGCGGTCGTCCGGGCCAGGTATCCACCCACAACATGACAACGCAACGTAATCACCTGGAACATTGGAGATGCGCTTTACTGATACGCATTTTTTTGCCTTTTTACGTTCCGGCAGGGACGCATGCATGAAACCGACATCTCGCACAGATGCCGACCAGATCCAATATTTTCCCACAAGGAGGAAAACGATGAACAAAAAACATTTTGTGCACCTTGGCATCATGCTGGCAAGTTTCCTGCTTACCACCAACCAGGCTTTTGCCGGAGATCCTGTTCCCGGTAATACGCCTGTGGCCCATCCACCGGTCATTGACAAAATCCCTCAACCCCGTATTCCGAAAAATTTCCCCAAACTCCTGCCCGACCTTACCGTCACCCGTGTTGAGGCGGTCAGCAACGGGCATGGACAGTGCTACCTCAAAATCACCCTGAAAAACCAGGGCATGGCCGGAGTTCCCGACACTATATATACCAGCAACAAATCGGCAATTCAGGTCTTTGCCAATAATCATCCGAGCGGCATGGTGCTCTCCGTATTTGACCCGAACAAAAAGCTGCAACGACCAATGAGTACCCTGACAAACCATTGGTTCAAGAACAGCCCCCTGCTTCAGGGCGGCACCAATACTTTCATCCAGGTTATTGTTGACGACGACAGGGCCCTCAAGGAGAGCAATGAAGACAATAATACCTGGCAGGGAACCGTCCAGTGCCTCCAATAATCGGTCCGGAAAAGCCATGGCCCTAGAAACAGCATGGTTGACCGGCCAGACCGGTCAACCATGTGGCCGGAACAGGACAGACAGCACGACCAGGAGGTAGACAACCATGAACAGGATACCATCCATTTTCCTGGTGCTTGCATTAACCACCCTGCCCCTGCACAGCAGCCGGGCAGCAGAGTTTACGGTTACCACTGTTACCCAACTGCAAGACGCCCTCACCACAGCCGCCTCAAACGGTGAGGATGATACCATTGTGGTGACTGGCGGAACCTATAATGTTACCGATAGTCTTGTCTATAGTCCGGAGGATCGTGATGGCTTGTTAACAATAATAGCTCAAGATATATCGTCATCACCAATTTTCGATGGCCATGCGATCAATCAAAGCTGGCCTACCATGTACCTTCGTAATTTTACTTCTCGTTCTAATCCAAAAGACAGTGGGTACGATATCACTGTGAAAGGACTCATTTTTCGTAATAGCAGTAAAGATAGCTTATGGATCGATACAGGGGACGCATCTATTGATGTCATGGAATGCATATTCAGAGACAATCAACATGCTGGGGCGAAGTTGAGAAGCAAGACAGGCACAATCGTTGTCAGCAAAAGTACTTTTCTTGGTAACTTCGGCACTGGCCTTATAGTGTTTACAGATGCAGGGACAGCACAAATATTAAAAAACAAGTTCAACGAAAATACAGATTCTTATTGGGGTGGTGCGATAGTTCTGCAATCGAACACAGGCTCTTTTTTCTTGAAAGATAATATTTTTCAAAACAACACGATCCTGTCATCTAATGCAACAGCTGGAGGTGCAATCTGGGCTTATATGCAAGATGGAACATTGTCCTTGTCCGGTAATATTCTCATTGACAATCAAGCCACGGGATCCGATGTCGTAGGTGGC
This sequence comes from Thermococcus sp., assembly GCA_027035445.1. The sequence continues at coordinate 468 of JALVUT010000346.1, read as the reverse complement.
GGCATGTATGTATATGCCAAGAATGTCACTCTTGAAAATAATTACTTTGCCGAAAACAGGGCTGATCTCGGTGGAGGAATTTTCGGTGAGCTCTCGTCAACTAATGGTGGCAACTGGAAACTGACAAACAACACCCTGTGGCGGAATCATGCTACGGGTCAAAATGGAGGCGGGGCCTATATCGGCAGTGTGACCGATGGATCCACCATCACCATTACCAACAATATTATCCGGGACAACAGCAGCAGCGGCGCAGAAGGGGATGACCTCAGGATAAATACGGACAGGGACGGAGACGGCACAGGCACAACAGTCAACCTCAATTACAACCTGCTTGGGCCGCATACCTCCTTTGCCAGTGGTCATTCCGATGACCTCTATATCACCAATACAGGAAACTACCACCACAATGATAATGCTACCGACGACCCCCTGCTCATGGATGACGGTCACCTGTCCTCCGGCTCT
>JALVUT010000345.1 GCA_027035445.1 Thermococcus sp. | reverse complement strand
CCCGGTCAGAAGGTCTACGGCGAGAGAACCATCAAAGCCGAGGGAGAGGAGTACCGGATATGGAACCCAAACAGGTCGAAGCTCGGCGCAGCGATACTCAAAGGCCTGAAGAACTTTCCCATAAAGCCGGGCTCACTGGTTCTCTACCTGGGGGTCGCGAGCGGAACGACGGCCAGCCACGTCAGCGATATAGTCGGCTGGGAAGGGGGAGTGTTCGGTGTGGAGTTCTCGCCGAGGGTTCTCAGGGAGCTCGTTCCCCTGGTTGAGGAAAGGAGAAATCTAGTCCCGATACTGGGAGACGCCACCAAGCCCGAGGAGTACCGCGCCCTGGTTCCTGAGGTTGACGTTGTGTTCGAAGACGTTGCCCAGCCCACCCAGGCCAAGATACTCATAGACAACGCAAGGGTGTACCTCAAGTCAGGGGGATACGGGATGCTCTCGGTCAAGAGCAGGAGCATAGACGTCACAAAGGAGCCGGAGCAGGTGTTCAGGGAGGTTGAAAGGGAACTCTCAACCTACTTTGAGGTCGTCGAGGAGATCTCGCTCGAACCATACGAGAAAGATCACGCCCTGTTCGTAGTAAGGAAGCCTTAAACCGTTTCTCTCCCTTCATTTTCAACGCCCCCTCAGGCGCTGGGTGTTGCCCTCTCCTAATCGTCAATCGTCGAAATCCTCTTTCACTTTTACCGAAAGACTTTTATAACCCCCCGCTGAACCCCAGGCGAAGTTACCTTCAACTTTTACGGGTGGTGTGCCATGAAAAAACTGCTGAGACCAAAAAGGAACGTTGGCATTGTGGGCTACGGTGCTTACGTGCCCATGTATAGAATCAAGACACAGGAGATAGGGAGAGTCTGGGGCATAAGCAGCTTTCCTATAAAGGAAAAGTCCGTTCCGGGGCTGGATGAAGATACTATAACCATAGGGATCGAGGCGGCAAGAAATGCCCTGAGGAGGGCTAAAATTGACCCCAAACTCATTCGTGCAATCTGGCTCGGAACCGAGAGCAAGCCCTACGCAGTTAAGCCCAGCGGAACCGTTATAGCGGAGGCCATCGGTGCAACACCTGACCTGGACGCGGCAGATTTTGAGTTTGCATGTAAGGCTGGAACCGAGGCCATTCAGGCAGCAATCGGTTTTGTGGGCTCTGAGATGGCAGATTACGCGATGGCCATCGGTGCAGATACATCCCAAGGAAGGCCCGGGGACCACCTTGAGTTCACCGCCTCGGCAGGTGGTGCCGCTTACATCATCGGCCCAAAGGGCCCGGACACCATAGCATACTTTGAAGGGAGCTACTCGTACGTCACGGACACCCCGGACTTCTGGAGGCGTCAGCACGAGCACTACCCGAGGCACGGCAACAGGTTCACCGGCGAGCCCGCCTACTTTCACCAGATAATAAACGCGGCTAAGGGCCTGATGGAAGAGCTTGATTACACGTCCAA
>JALVUT010000344.1 GCA_027035445.1 Thermococcus sp. | reverse complement strand
TGTAGGGGAATTTGGAACTAATTTTCCTAGCACCGGTCTTTGCTCATGTGGTGAGCAATATAAGGATTGTCATTTCTGGAATCAACTTTTGTCTGAGTACCATCAAAAACATGGGGAAAAATTAACCGTTGGGAATTTAGGTATAAATTTAGGACTGAGTTCTTCATCCTCTTTCTATGAATTGTACCACCATCTATTTCCCTATTATCTTGTTGATAAGATAAGGGACGTTATTTACTACTTTTCACTCTATAGAAAAGCCGCCATTTTATCATTAGAAAAATCAATTAAATTAATTGATATTTTGTTAAAAATGACAAAAAAAGAAATATTCTTTGATTCTACAAAGAACCCATTACAAATTCGATTTCTTAGCGCTCATCCTCTGGTGGACCTAAAGGTAATTTACCTGGTCAGAGATGGTAGAGCCGTGACCTGGTCATTGATTAGCAAGGAAAACTGGACATTGGATCAATCAGTGAAATCATGGTTATGGGCCAACAGAAATATAGAAAGAGTGAATAAAAATTATGTGCCATCTAATGGGATACTAAATATAAAATTTGAAGAATTTTGTCATGAGCCAGAAAAAAATATATCTAAAATTTTAAATTTCATTGGCACAGACCCACATCTCGAAATTAAATCCATTAGGGAAAGTGGTTTACATATAATTGGCAATAGAATGAGGCATACATTCGACGGAACCATAAGAAAACCTGATGAGAGCTGGCGGAAGAATTTGTCTAAAAAACAACTTGACTATTTTGAGAAAAAGGCTGGATGGTTAAATCGTAAATTTGGCTATTCTTAATTTGCGTAAGTCAGTCTACCTCTATGAAAAGGCTATTTAAATGGCTTAACCTTCTTTTTGCAGTTTTCTTAGCTTACATAATTGTAGCATCTTTATATTTCTCTTTAACTCCTATTTCAGTAATTTATAAATCTGGTCGTATCGCTGCTGATTACATCTTTTTATATTTGAAGCAAGATGATGTGACCATCGCGAATAATATCACAAGGAACTACTATTTTGGATTCAGTAGTGAGAATGGCCCTCAGTCCAGTTGGGAATTAATAGACAAAGCATATCCGGTTTTTAAATTAAAAAAATATTCACAATTTGCTTCTATAGTTAAAGATATACCGTTTGTATATATTCAACCAACTGAACCCCAGTTGGTTAAATTAAAGAATGAATATGACTTAGAAGGAGTAATTCGTAATGGCAGAACAGAATTTGAAAAGATGCTTTTGCTCGCAAAATGGTTGGGAACTAGGTGGGATCATGGGAAGGATACACCCCCGGGAAGCCCAAAGACCATCGCGTTCGACCCTATAAAAGTCATCGCGGCAGGTGAAAATGGACGAAAGTTCTGGTGCGAAATCGCTGCGGAGGTAGCAGTGCTAACTGCGTCGGCCATGGGTTGGCCTGCGCGACTTGTCACCTTATCAAAAGATGGCTACAAATGGGAACATTCTGTTGCGGAATTTTGGTCGAACCAGTACAAAAAATGGTTTGTTGTGGATACTGATTTCAATGTAATATTTGAAAATGAAAAGATCCCATTATCTGCTTTTGAGCTTTGTCACTATTTAAATAAATTTGAGACTTCTCAAACATTCAAAATTACTCGCATTGCTCCGCCAAAACCCAGCTTAGCAAATAGGGACGTTTCCATGTTATTGTCTCTTTTTGAATACGTCCACATAGATTTGCGCAATGACTGGATTGTCCGCCAATTGACGAGGGGAAGCCCGGCAGCTGGTGATCTTGCAACCTGGTGGACGGCTCGCCCAACTCTAGGTCCATTACTAACCGGCAAAATCAGGGTAGATGATATCAATCGCTATAACTGGCCTGTTAATGTTTGTGAAGTTCATGCAATATCGCTAGATTACAGAAATGGGAGTTACTTTTTAAAGATAGGCATGGGGGGATACAGTCCCTACTTTAAAAAATGGATCATTCGCGTGGACAATGGCGCTCCTATTATTATAGACAGCAACTTTCATGTATTAAAGCTAACTAAAGGAAAACACTCTATATCAGTGTCAATGAAATTATTAAATGACAATATTGGTCCTGCAACCACAGTAAATTTTGTTCTAAAATAAAACTCAACATCTGGTAGGAAGGCCCTATGACCCCTGAACAAATTAAATCCATCATCTTCAACGTAATTTCGAACTTTAATCAAGCAAGAGAGTCCAATGAACAAATCCCTCTCTCAGAAGACACTAAGCTCTTTGGCAGAGAGGGATGCCTCGATTCCATTGGGCTTGTGGGGTTCCTGATTGATGTGGAGGATGCCTTCAGTCAGCAGGGGTTGTTTATATCTCTTAGCGACGAAAGGGCTATGTCGCAGTCAAGGAGCCCGTACAGGGATGTGAAAAGCCTTATTGATTTCATCCATGGGCTGTTAAACTAAGGTGGGCAGTACAGGTGAGACATATCCTTATCACCGGAACCAGCAAGGGGCTTGGCCAGGGGATGGCGGAATACTTTCTTGAAAAAGGGGACCGGGTCTTCGGTTGCGCAAGGTCCGGTGCTGCACTCGAGCACCCCAACTACACGCACTTCACCCTGGACCTGAAGGAAGAGAAGGCCGTGGACCGCCTCTTCGTGGAGCTCCGTAAGAAGGCGGGCCACTTAGACGCCCTTATCAACAACGCCGGCATCGCACGGATGAATGCTTTCGCCCTCACCCCGCTTAAGTCACTGAGAGAAACCATCGAAGTCAACCTCTACGCCACCTTCCTCGTCTCCCAAAATTCCATACCGCTCCTCAGAAAGGCCTCCACGCCTTCCATTGTAAACTTCACCACCGTCGCGGTCCCTCTTAATCTCGAAGGAGAGGGCGCATACGTGGCCTCCAAGGCAGCTGTGGAAGCCCTCACCAGAGTCATGGCCAAAGAGCTCGCGCCTTTTGGCATAAGATGTAATGCAGTGGGCCCATCCCCCATTGAGACTGATCTAATAAAAGGCGTCCCGAGGGAAAAGATAGAAAGGCTTGTAAGAGATGCGCAAGCCATAAAAAAGATGGCATCTATCGAAGATGTGATAAACGTGGTAGAGTTTCTTATGAGCCCTAGGAGCCGCATGGTAACAGGCCAGACGATTTATCTCGGAGGCATATCGTGAGTGAATTCATCGTGGAAAGAATGAATAACTGGCCTGAGAATGAAGCCGTGCTCCATGGTGAAAACATTGTTCATTATAAAGATATCCTAAAAGAGATCGAGGCGTTTAAAGAGCTGCTCAAAGAAAACTCCGTTCCGCCGCACAGTGTGGTGGCCTTCAAGGGAGACTACAGCACCGAATCCATAGCCTGCTTCCTTGCACTTTCCCTAAATAAAAACATCATTGTTCCGCTATCGAGCGATTCGAAACCTCATCACCAGTTCTTCCAAGATACGGCCGAAGTCGAGTACGAGATAGATACGAGGGAGAAAAGGCCCTATATCTCAAAGAGTGGGAGAAAGGCAGGGCATCCCCTTTACAAAAGGGTCCCGGAGGGCTCCCCCGGGCTTGTCCTCTTCTCATCGGGTTCAACAGAGAAGAACAAGGGCATCGTCCACAACCTGGATCTTCTCCTTGAAAGATTCAAGAAGCCCGGAAAGCCGTTCAGGATGCTCATCTTTCTCCAGATCGACCACATAGGAGGCTTTAATTCCCTATTTTACGCCCTCTCAAACGGCGGTGCGGTTGTCATCCCGGAGGGGAGAAGTCCTGAGGAAGTATGCAAGGCCATTGAACGGCACCGTGCGGACCTACTCCCCTCAACCCCCTCGTTCCTTAACCTCCTTCTTCTATCAGGTGCCCACCGGCACTATGATCTAAGCTCCCTCGAGCTCATAACCTACGGGACTGAACCCATGCACGAGAGCACCCTGAAGAGACTCCAGCAGGTCTTTCCGGACGTAAGGCTCCAGCAGACATACGGGATGTCCGAGTTCGGGGTTATGCACTCGCGCTCCAAGGAATCAGGATCCCTCTGGATGAAGATCGGAGGCGAAGGCTACGACATCAAGATTAAGGACGGAAAGCTCTTCGTAAAGGCTGCATCCTCCATGGTGGGATATCTGAATGCCCCTGACCCTTTCGACAAGGAGGGCTACCTTGACACGGGCGACCTCGTAGAACAGGACGGCAAATGGATAAGGATCCTCGGAAGGGACAAGGAGATCATAAACGTGGGAGGACTCAAGGTTTATCCAGCAGAGGTGGAAAACACCCTGCTCGAGATGAAGAACATCGAAGACGCTTCGGTATATGGAGAGCCACATCCGTTCGTGGGGGAGATCGTAGTGGCCAAGGTGCGGCTTAAGGAGCGTGAGGAGCTCCCCAAGCTGAAGAATCGGATAAGGGCATTCTGTAAATCAAGGCTCCAATTATATAAAATTCCCCAGAAGGTAATTATATCAGAGGGGCCCATTTACAATGAACGGTTCAAACGCATAAGGCGCGAAAAGCTCGCGCCATAGAGGGGGAGCGCTTGTGCGGGCCAGGATCAAGGCGCTCCTTAATATTATCTCTAAGGCTGTGGTCTTCCCCTGCGCGCTCCTCTGCTGGATTGAAGGACTGCTTTTCAAGGACTCCGAGTCCCTCTTTCTCTTCTGGGGCCATCTCTTCTCAATCCTTCCTGGACTCCCAGGCCTCTTTCTGAGGCGTGCCTTCTATTCCCTTACCCTTCAAAGGTGTTCACCAAACTTCATTATTGGCTTTGGCTCAATCTTCACCCACAGGCGTGCTGTGGTGGAAGATCATGTTTATATCGGTATCTATGCACTCATAGGCTCTGCCCACCTTAAAAAAGGATCTCTCATTGGAAGCAGGGCAAGCCTTTTAAGTGGCTCAGCCCTTCACAAAAGGTGCCCTGATGGCACCTGGACCCCGTTCGATCCATCGAGGATGCGCCAGATAAAGATCGGTCCGAACGCTTGGATCGGAGAAGGCGCGATCGTTATGGCCGATGTGGGGGAGGGGAGTATGGTGGCCGCGGGCTCTGTGGTCTCCACGGACATAAAGCCCAACATCATGGTCGCCGGGAATCCGGCTAGGTTTGTGAAAAGGCTGGACAATGAGAAAAGGGACTAATGAACCTTTGCGCCTTCGTGGTTCAATCTAAACCGCCCATCCGCCTACGGCGGATTCAAGAACGCACAGGGCGCAAAGTAGATAACACCAAAAAAATCGGACTCTTTTATCTCATCAGGCACCCTGATGAGATAATAAACTTGGCGTCCTTGGCGTCTTTGCGGTTCAATTCTAAATTGCCATCTGCTAAGTTGAGTAATAAATGACCCAATTAGAACGCTACAACCTAATAGACTGGATGAAGGCCATTGGGATGTTTCTCATAGTATTGGGGCATGTGTTCGGTTACCCCTTTAATGACTTCACTGTGCCCATTAACATGAAACAGCTAGGTGTCACATGCTTTGTCTTCGTGATCGGATGGGGGCTTGCAAAAGAGAAGCGCCCGGCACCGCGAGTCATATTCAACAGGCTTTTCAGTGTGTTTTTCTGGGGACTCCTATTTGCAATACTTCTTAGCGTCATTTATTTTTTTACCAAACACGATACAAATCCCAGCAATTACCTGCCTTTTATCTTTGGAGTTAACGTATTTTTCAACAGTTTTCCTGCAAATCCGACCACTTGGTATATCGGGACCTATATTCACATAATACTCTTCTGGGCCCTATTTTTAAAAGATAAAGGGGGCAGGCCATGGATGTTTATCGCTGCACTATTGATCGAATTACTCTGCAGATCGGTTCTGATTTACTACGGACGATTCTACACTGCCTACATGATCCTTCCCAACTGGGCTACTGTTTTCTTCCTGGGGATGCTACTGGCACAAAGAAAGGACCTAAATCCCGAACATACACGGTTGATTGTCTTTTTTTGTGTTTTTGTTGTTTATTCAATTGTTTGGCGTTTGCTAATGCAACAATTTGAATTTTTCCATCACTTCCCCTTCGGAATTCTGAAGGCTCATAACCTTCTCGTGTCTATTTTTGTTAGTTCTTCTTTAGTAACCGTTGTTTATTTGGTATATACATATCTCTTGTTTGAAATCTGCCGGAGGCTGCCCGTAAGTTCTGTTGCTCGATTTTTTGCCCAAAATACCCTTGTAATCTTTATCGGCCACATGCCCCTGCTTTACGCCATAGCTCCCCTGGTTTATAGGATGATACCTGTTTGGTGGGTTAAGAAGCTTGCTCTAGTTTTGATACTGTATGTTGGACTTGGAATCTCTGGTGAAGTAACAGGAAGTTTATTAAAAGTATATCAAAAAAGAGAATGGTTATGGGGTAAAATAGAAGGAGTTCTAATATGAAATTACAGGTATGCTTTTTTGTATTTATCACAGTGGTCCTTGCAGCATGCGCTACGGCTGAAAACTGCAGAGAGTGGGAGGAGGGCGGAATTACCATCTATTACAAGAACCGCTTTGAAAAAGGGCCTTCTGGCTTTGGAGGGACCAAGGGCACTAGTTTGGGCACAGCCCCGGGAGTGTCCGGAAAGGCCCTCAAGGCCGTCATAAGAAAAAGATGGGGAGGGCCGGCCCTCGGAATAAACATCCAGGGATCCCGCGGGCTAAAAATGGCCTTCATTGCCAAAGGGCTGGGCATGGGGCGCGCAACCCTTAATGTGTGGGATGGAAAGGCCCGGGACAACACCACCCCTTACGGCTACAGGGTCCTCCCAGACGGTGAATGGCGGCCAGTTCTTTATTACCTCGACCGGTTCAGATACAATTCGAAGGGCTCGGGCTTTGTTAAAAATGATGCTGATTATAGAAACGTGCGTTTCTGGGCGCGTGAGATAAAAGGGGAGGAGGCGATCCTCTTAT
>JALVUT010000343.1 GCA_027035445.1 Thermococcus sp. | reverse complement strand
TCCTCCCACGCGAGACTGAAGGGCTTCTCCCCGATGCCGGGAAGCCACATCATAACGAACTGTCCGGCTTTGAACTTGAACCTCCTCTCGAGCCTGAAGGCTTTAACGTCCTTGGCGACGTCCCAGACCTCTTTAATTACACTCGTTCTCAACATTGATCCTAGCCCCCTGTGGCTTTCCTATGATTTCATCATCCTCCATAACAACGCTTCCGTGTATAATGGTCATGACAACTTTTCCTTTCAGTTTCTGCCCTTCCCATGGGCTCCATTTGGCCTTGGTGTAGAACTCCTCCGGCCTGACCACCCACTCTTTCTTAAGATCGACGATAGTGAAGTCGGCGTCCTTTCCGACCTCCAGTCCTTTGTTCCTTATTCCGAATATTCTAATTGGATTTAGGTTCATCTTCTCCACTATGTCGTGGATCCCTATGAGCCCCCTGTTGGTGGCGTCCAGGAAGAGTGCGACTTCAGTTTCCAGTCCCGGGATTCCAGCTGCACCGCTTTCCTTGTCTTCAAGTGTGTGGGGTGCATGATCGCTGGCTATCATGGGCACCCTTGAAAAGTTCTTCCAGAGAAAGGTGCGGTCTCTTTCAGTCCTCAGTGGGGGGTAAACCTTCAGGAGTGGGTTTCGCCAGTAGTCCCTCATTGTCAGGAACAGATGGTGGGGGGTGACCTCGAAGCTCACCCAGGGAAGCCCTGCCCTCAGGATCTCCACCATGCCCTCCGCTGTGGATACGTGGCAGATATTGAGGGGTTTTTTGAGTTTTTCCGCAGTGTTAAGTGCCTGTTTAACTGCAAGCACCTCCGCCTCTGGGGGTCTCTCGGGCTTTCTGGTTACGGTTGCTTGGTCTTCCGCGTGGACGCTTAGGACACCTGGGGCACAGGAGTAGTCCCCTTTGAAGTCCTCCGAGAATATCCCTCCCGTCGAAGCGCCCATAAAGACTTTGTAAAAGTCCGCCCGGGCTTTCCGGGCCTCCCCGCAGTTCCCTGATAGTAAAAAGCCCAGTGCATAGTCAGAGTACGCCCTCCCCCTGAACGCCTCCTCTCTCCGGTGGAATGTGACCACATCAATGATGGGCGGTTTGGTGTTGGGCATGTCGAAGACGGTGGTTAGCCCCCCGTGAACCGCGGCCATCGTCCCGGTTCTTATGCTTTCCTTTGGTTTCTCGGTAAAATCTCTGAGATGGGTGTGGACGTCTATCAACCCTGGAAGAAGTGTCTGGCCTCGCTTTAGGGTTATGACGTCCTCTCCCTTGAGGATTCCAGTGGATATCTTACTTATCTTTCCGCCATCGATCGCTATACTACCCCGGATAATTTTCCTTCCGTTAACGATGGTTCCCATAATAACGAGATCGTGCATGGGTGCCCGCGCCTGGATTGAACGCCGGGGGTTTTAAAATTTTTGGGAGTGGATGAGATGAACAAGCGGTTTCACGATTTTTTGGGGTTTCTAC
>JALVUT010000342.1 GCA_027035445.1 Thermococcus sp. | reverse complement strand
ATCTCCATAGTCTTTCAGGATCCGATGACGTCCCTCAATCCATTGTTTAAGATTGGAGAACAGATGCTTGATGTCATAGAGCTTCACGAAGGGCTCAGCAGAGAAAAAGCCGAGGAACATGCTAAAAAACTGCTGAAGGCTGTTGGACTTTCTGATCCCGGGAGGATTCTGGATTCTTATCCTCATGAGCTCAGCGGGGGAATGAGGCAGAGGATTATGATTGCAATGGCCCTCTCTTCCAATCCCTCCCTCCTAATCGCTGATGAGCCAACGACGGCACTGGATGTCACGATTCAGAAGCAGATTCTTGAGCTCATACTCGACTTGAGAAGCAAGTATAAATTTTCAGTCCTGTTAATAACGCATGACCTGGGTGTCGTTGCAGGGGTGTGCGACAGGGTAGGGGTAATGTATGCTGGTAACATCGTGGAAATAGCTGATACAGAAGAGCTTTTTGAAAATCCCCTCCACCCTTACACACAAGGCTTGCTTTCTGTCGTTCCTGATCCCAGGATGAAGAAACCGATTAGACCGCTGAGGGGCAGTGTTCCAAGTCTGCTGAATCCACCAAATGGATGCAGATTCCACCCAAGGTGTGATTATACAAGTAAAACATGCACAACTGTAAAGCCCGAGCTCCATGAATACTCACCCGGGCATTTTGTGGCCTGTCATCTCTACGGGGGGGAGGGCAGTGATTAGGGTGGAGCATCTCAAAAAATACTTTCCTATAACCCATGGCTTTATCAGGAAAAGAACTGTTTGGCTCAAAGCTGTGGATGATGTTTCGTTTGAGATCAGGGATGGAGAGACGTTTGGGCTTGTGGGGGAGAGCGGAAGCGGAAAATCGACAACAGGGAGGACAATCTTGAGGCTTTATGAGCCCACCGCAGGGAAGGTTTATTTCAACGATGTCGAGATAACAGCCCTCTCAAAAACCGAACTTAAAAAGATCAGACCAAAAATGCAGATAATATACCAAGACCCCTACTCCTCTCTGAATCCAAGACTTACAGTTTTTGATATCATTGCAGAGCCTTTAAAGGAATACGGGCATGAGAACATCAAAGATACAGTTCTGGAACTCTTGGAAGCTGTGGGGCTCAGTGAAGAGCATGCAAACAAGTATCCTGACGAGATAAGCGGAGGACAGTGCCAGAGGGTTGCGATAGCAAGGGCACTGGCTCTTAACCCTGAATTTCTTGTCCTTGATGAACCCACCTCGGCGCTCGATGTTTCGGTTCAGGCTCAGGTTCTGAATCTCCTTGAAAGGCTTCAGAAAGAGAGGAACCTAACGTATCTCTTTATTTCTCATGATCTGGGCGTTATCAGGTATCTTGCGGATAGGGTTGGTGTAATGTATCTGGGCAAGCTTGTTGAGATTGGAACGATAGAACAGGTATTTGACCATCCGCTGCACCCATACACGAGAATGCTCTTGGAGTCAATTCCCGTGCCAGACCCAA
>JALVUT010000341.1 GCA_027035445.1 Thermococcus sp. | reverse complement strand
AGCCAAGCGAAGAGCTGGAACCTTAAAACCCTCTCTGCATTCACCAACATGCCGGCGCTCATCTACATCCTGAAACCCACCAAGGTTGGAAAGTTCGAAATCGGCAAGGCCATTGTGACATTCTACGACGACCAGAGTCTAGAAACAGGCAAGAAGCGGGTCGTTTACTCTCCAACCCTCACGGGAGTTGAAGTCTACAACATTCCCTCCCTTGACGTGAAGGCGCTGGCATACAACGGAACGTGGGGAACCTACGTCACCACAGACGTAAACAAGACTGTGAGCGTCAAGTTTACGGTGAGCGCCGGAGCCGGGAACAAAGACTACGAGTACATCCAAAACGCGACCCTCATCCTGAGCTCCTCCAACAGTCTGAGTGGGCCGTCAGTCATAAAACTCGGAACGATTCGCGCTGGAGAGACAAAAACCGCCCAGGTTGACTTCAAAGTCCTCTCCGCAAACGTAACAAACATCAAGGCGACCCTCGTCTACACAGACCCACTGGGGGACGTCCACCAGATGTACCTTGGAAACCTCGTAACGATAAACAGCATCCCCCCCAAGATACTCATTAAAAAGGTCAAAACCTATCCAGAGCCAAACGAGCTTCCGGGGTACATCAACGCGACCCTCTCAAGCATAACGAACCCCGAGCCCACGGCCAAGGAGATAGCTGATGTTGTGCGGGCCTACCTCCCACCTCAAAGCAACGCCTGGAAGGGTGTAGGGATACTGTTCATAATCCTGACCATCATTCTGGCCGGGTTAACGTACAGGTACTGGTACGAGGCAGAAAAACTCAAAGAGGCTCTGGGAAGGAAGAAGAAGCGGCGCCCTGGTGGGCTACCCAAAAGAGAGGCTGAAAACCCCAAAGAAAATGAGACCGATGAAACAGCAGAGCTCTGAACTTTTTTCTTCCCTTAAACTTATTAAGCCCCCATCCAGGGGGGATGGATGATGTTCAGGTACAAGCTGGTTATAATTACAAGAAGGGATCTCAAGCTCAGTAAAGGAAAGTTTGCAGTTCAGGTAGCTCACGGCGCTGTCACGGCGGCACTTAAGGCCCAGAAGGAGAAGCCGGAGTGGTTTAAGGCATGGTTCCACGAGGGACAGAAGAAGGTCGTTGTCAAAGTGGAGAGCCTCGAAGAACTGTTCAAGCTCAAAGATGAGGCCGAAAAGCTTGACATCCCCACGGCCCTCATCAGGGACGCAGGTCTGACTGAGATTCCACCCGGAACGGTGACCGTGCTGGCGATAGGCCCCGCCCCGGAGGAGCTGGCTGACAGAGTTACCGGACATCTGAAGCTGGTGTGAGGCATGAACTACCGCGAGTTTTTTTCTCAATTCCACCACATGAGTGAGATCCCGGGAATAGGCGGGAGGATAAAGGTCCAGCCTGAGGACTTTGTAGTAGTTGAAGACCCACTGCCAGCGGTCTTCGAAGGGAGAAAGCACGCAATATTTCTCCTCAAGAA
>JALVUT010000340.1 GCA_027035445.1 Thermococcus sp. | reverse complement strand
TTACTTCACCATTTACTAATTTTGCTACTCTTTGATTTAGCGGGTTTGTAATGTAGCTAATCTTTTTTCCATTTGGCAAGGTTACTTCTTTTAAATTGTTAAAGTCATCATAACTGTAAGTTGTTTGGTTTGTATTGGTTTCTTTTTTAATGAGGTTGCCGTTATTGTCGTAACTGTAGTTTGTGTTGTTATAGCTTGTTAATTGGTCTTGGCTGTTGTATGTGGCATTTATACTTTTGCCATTTACTTTTGCACTAATTCTGTTTGAGTTTTCATCGTAAGTGTATTCTTCTGCTAATGCTCCATCTTTGGTTACTTTTGTTAGTCTGCCTAATTTATCGTAAACATATTCATAGACAGTGGTTTTATTGTTTGTTATATCCTCTTTTTTTATAATTTGAGAGAGTTTGTTTCTTGTTAAGTTTACTGTTAGGGTATTATCTTTAATTTGAGTTACTTCGCCATAGCTGTTGTAGCTGTACTCTTTTTGATAGTTAGAGTCATTTACTTTACTTACAAAGCCGTTATTACCTCTTTGTATTTGATAGTTTCCAATAGATACAACTTCACTGTCTAAATTATATGCAATATCCTCTTTTTTACCTGCGTATGTTATTGAGTTTATTAAGAAGTCGTTATTGTAACTGTAGCTTATTTGGTTTTGGGTGTAAGAGTCTGTTTGTTTAGTTAATAGGTTGCCGTCATACTCAAAGTTTAACTCTATATTGCCGTTGCTTATTTTACTTACAATATTGTTAAAGGCGTAAGTGTAGTTTATTGTTTGATTTGGTGAAACAATTTGGGTTAATCTACCTTTATTATAGATATAGCTTATTTGGCTGCCGTCTGGTTTGGTTATTTTTCTTAGGCGGTTTGATTTGTCGTAACTGTATGTGGTTTGGGTGTTTGCTGGGGTTATATATTTGGTTGGGTTAGAAGCAAAGTTATACTCAAACTTATGCTCTTTATCTTTTGGAATTACTCTTTTTATTATATTGCCGTAACTATCGTAACTGTAAGTTAGGCTAATATTGTTTGGATAAGTGGTTTTGGTTACTCTATCTCTGTTATCATATTCATAAGTTGTTGTAAGCCCTAACGGGTTTGTGATGCTTGCTATGTTTCCTCTGCTGTCATATGTTATGTTTACGCTTCTGTCACCCTGGGTTACTTGGGTAATTTGTCCTTTGTCGTTATAGCTGTAGTTTATTGGCTCTAGGTTGTTAAATTTAAGCTCTGTTGTTAAGAGGGTATCTATATCAAAGCTTCTTGTTATGCTCTTGCCCATTGGGGAGCTTATGCTCTCTACTCCCTCTTGGTAGTTTGTTGTGATTGTACTTGTTTTATCATTTGTTGTGATGGTTTGGGTTTTTGTGTTTATTACTGTGTCGTTGCCATCGTAACTTGTGTTGTAAGTTATGCTTTTGCTTAAGCCACTAGGCATTGTTGTGGTTTGCTTTGAGATGGTTTTATCTTTT
>JALVUT010000339.1 GCA_027035445.1 Thermococcus sp. | reverse complement strand
CAAGCCGTCTTAAAAGAACCTTGTTGGAGAGGGATGAGTCTTCTATGAAGGCTTCATACGAGGTTGCGGTGCTCAGCGCCTGAAATATCCCGTATTTCAGCCCGATCTGGAACAGATGAAAAAGGGAAATCCTGGCTATGCTGGAAAGGTTCTCATCAAGCACCTCCATGGAGGGATTCAAAGCCATGGAATTCACCTCACATAAACCTGCTGTAGTAGGCATGGTAGGATTTGAGCAGCTGCACTACCCTCTTCCCATAATCCGTGAGCCGGTAGTATTTGAAGCCGTTGTCGTTGACCACCTCAACAAGACCGAGACTCACGAGGGAACTGCTTCCATTGTAGCGATTTCCGAGACCTGTAAGGGCCCCCTTAACGTTTGAGGGATCTGATTTAACGATCCGGGCTATTTCCGAAAGGTAAGCGGAGGACGGGTGTATCTCGGCGAGGTAGAGGAGTATACGCTTTCTAAGTTCACTTCGGTTTATTGAGCGGATGACGAACGGATCAACAAACATCTAACTCACCCAAAGACCTCCCCAACCCTTCCCTATCAGTTACCATAAACTATGAAACCTCTGTATATAAAACTTGCCATTTTGTTAATTATTCTCCTTAATTCCTCGTCAAAAAGTCAACATCTCATTAGAGCATATGTCATAATCTGATGAATTTTCCACATTGCTAGAGATATCACCCTTTTCTGGAGATTATACAACACAATAGGTGCAAGTTTGGAAGTATTGGAATAGTATCTGGGGTACTTGGGTAAAACGCAATGACACTGTGACAAACCAGTATGCATAAACTTTAAAACCTACCGGGGACAATAAGAACCATGCCCATGCTGATGGTAGTAACATCCCGTCCAAAGATGCTGGTATTTTGGGCGAATTGATGCCTTTTTTACGCCTTCTCTGTGTTAGTTAAGGTTATAAAGTCCCACTCAAAGTCCCCGGAGGTGGTTAACTTGATTGATAAGGTTTATTGTGTCGATGTTATACCCGAGATGGAAGGTAAGCGCGTCAGGCTCGCTGGTTGGGTTTACAGAAAAAGGGAGGTTGGAAGGAAGGTCTTCATAGTCCTCCGCGACTCAAGTGGTATAATCCAGACCGTCTTTAAAAAGGAGCTTAGCAAGGAGGCCTACACCAAAGCAAAGAAGATTGGAATTGAGTCCAGCGTCATCATCGAGGGAATTGTCAAGGCAGATCCCCGCGCCCCAGATGGAGTCGAGGTTCGGGCGGACAGGATGGAGGTCATCCAGAACGTGGATTTCTTCCCGATAACGAAGAACGCAAGCGAGGAGTTCCTGCTCGACGTCAGACACCTGCACCTTCATTCACTTAAGGTCGCCACGATCCTAAAGGTCAAGGGTGCAATGATGCAGGCTGCCCGTGAATGGCTCCTTCAGAACGGCTGGTATGAGGTGTTCCCCCCGATACTTGTCACCGGAGCGGTCGAGGGCGGTGCCACGCTCTT
>JALVUT010000338.1 GCA_027035445.1 Thermococcus sp. | reverse complement strand
GGGCCGTTATGGACGAGATGACGGCGGGTCAGGTCGCCGTGATAACGCTGGACGGCCGTCAGGTTTCGGGTGTAAGGCCCTCGTCCGAGTACCGCCTCCACCTCGCGATCTACCGTGGGAGGCCGGATGTGAGGGCGGTAGCCCACCTCCACCCACCGTACTCGATAGCGGCCTCAAGCCTCCTGGAGGACGAGCTACCCATAGTAACACCGGAGGTGGGGATGTACCTTGGGAGGATACCGATAGCACCGTTCATGCCTGCTGGAACCGAGGAGCTGGCGGAAACAACCGTAGCGGAGATGGGCGACTGTGATGCCGTCCTGATGGCAAGGCACGGGCTCGTTACCGTGGGGAGGAGTCTTCGTGAGGCGTTCTACAAAGCGGAGCTCGTCGAAGAAAGCGCAAAACTCTGGTACATGAGCATGACACGCAGATAACGAGCGGAAAAAGCAAAAGCGCTCACTTGACCTGTTCAAGGGCCCCGAGAACCTCCCATATGATGGTTCTCGTGTGCATGGGCATGTTCGGGTCCTCACTTATCTCCTCCAAGATGGCTATGGCGTCGGCCGCCCTGACGGCGGGCTCCTTCTTCCCATCGAGAAGGACGTCTATTGCTCCCTCAGCGGCCCTTCTGATGTTCCTCGGGACGACGGTATCCTGAACAACCTGCTCCTTGAGAACCTGAACAATCTGACCTATCAGCTCGCTCATTCTACCACCCCCTTTTCCTAAAGAATGGTTACTAAAACTTTGTCCGACTATCATAAGTCTTCCCGACTAAAAAGCTTTTCGGTTAACGTCGAAACCCCGGGAAAAGCCCACCGGGGGAGGTTGGGGTTATCGGGGTGACAACGTATGGACCGAAAACAATATTAAACGTGGACACCAAGGTACTGATCGGTGGTGTATCATGAAAAGAGATCTGATTCTCGCAGGTGTTGTGGCGTCGGTTTTGATATTTGCCGTCGCCGCCAGCGGCTGCATAACGAGCAGCACTTCCAAGGAGAAGGTTCTCGTGGTGGGAACCAGCGCCGATTTCCCTCCCTTTGAATATAAAAGTCCAAAGACCGGAAACATAACCGGCTTTGACATGGACCTGATAAAAATGGTGGCCAAGAAAATCGGGTACGATAAGGTCGAGATAAAGGACATGAGCTTTGACTCCTTGATTCCAGCCCTTCAGACTGGCAAGGTCGATGTCGTAATAGCGGGGATGACAATAACCCCCAAACGCGAGCAGGTCGTTGACTTCAGCATCCCGTACTGGAAAGCCGACCAGGCGGTCGTGGTGCGGAAGAGTTCAGGTATAAAAATCAGCTCCCCGGAGGATTTAAAGGGAAAGACCATAGGTGTTGAGACCGGCACCACGGGGGCACTGTACGTCAAGAACAAACTGGGAAACAGCGTCACTATGAAGGAGTACAGCACGTACGTTGCCGCGCTGCAGGCCCTCCTAAACGGGCAGGTTAATGTACTCGTGAT
>JALVUT010000337.1 GCA_027035445.1 Thermococcus sp. | reverse complement strand
GATTCTGACAAGGAGAATACGTGAGGATAGGCGCAGTGGCAGGATCAGTGACGCCGTCAACGTTGCAGCATACGAGGATGAAGAAGTCAAGGAGATCTACATAAACAGTGACGACGGTAGGGTCAGAAGACCGCTGATCATAGTCGAGAACGGCAGGCCAAAGCTCACCCGGGAGCACGTTGAGGGTATAAATAACGGAACCCTCACGTGGAGTGACCTCGTAAGGATGGGCGTCATCGAGTACCTCGATGCTGAGGAAGAGGAGAACGCCTACGTTGCCACATGGCCCTGGGAAGTGACCGAGGATCACACCCATCTCGAGCTCATGCCGGCTGCGATACTTGGTATTCCCGCTTCGCTCGTCCCGTATCCCGAGCACAACGCGGCTCCGCGTAACACCTACGGAGCCGGTATGGCCAAGCAGAGCCTCGGTCTCGGGTGGTCAAACTTCCGCCTGCGCGTTGATACACGGGGGCACATGATGCACTATCCGCAGGTTCCGCTCGTCAACTCAAGGATAATGAAGGCTGTGGGCTTTGAGGAGAGGCCAGCCGGTCAGAACTTCATCGTTGCGGTTCTCAGCTACGGCGGCTACAACATGGAGGACGCCATCATAATGAACAAGGCCTCCATAGAGCGCGGCCTTGGCAGAACAACGTTCTTCAGGACGTATGAGGCCGAGGAGAAGCGGTATCTCGGAGGTCAGACTGACCGTTTTGAGGTTCCAGACCCAACCATCCAGGGCTACCTCGGTGAGAAATACTACAGACACTTGGACGAGGATGGTATAATCTTCCCGGAGTCAAAGGTCACCGGCAAGGACGTTCTCGTTGGAAGAACCTCCCCGCCAAGGTTCCTTGAGGAACAGAGCGGTCTCGGCGGGATAATCCTACAGGAACGGCGGGAAACCAGCATTGCAGTAAGGCCGAGTGAGCACGGAATCGTTGATAAGGTCATCATAACCGAGACCGGTGACGGAACGAAGCTCGTTAAGGTTACTACCCGAGACCTGCGCATTCCGGAGTTCGGTGACAAGTTCGCCTCAAGGCACGGCCAGAAGGGTGTTATCGGCCTCATAGTGCCGCAGGAGGACATGCCCTGGACGGAGAGCGGAATAGTTCCCGACCTTATAGTCAACCCCCATGGTATCCCGAGCCGTATGACCGTCGGACAGCTCATCGAGGCAATAGGTGGCAAGGTTGCCGCACTTAAAGGAAGGCGCGTTGATGGTACCGCGTTCATAGGTGAGCCGGAGGAAAAGCTCAGAAAGGAGCTCGAGGAGCTCGGCTTCAATCACAGCGGAAGGGAAGTCATGTATGATGGCATAACGGGCAGGAGGCTTGAGGCGGAGATATTCGTAGGCGTCATTTACTACCAGAGGCTCCACCACATGGTCGCCGACAAGATGCACGCGCGCTCGAGGGGTCCGGTTCAGGTTCTCACCAAGCAACCGACCGAAGGCAGGGCCAGAGAAGGTGGTCTAA
>JALVUT010000336.1 GCA_027035445.1 Thermococcus sp. | reverse complement strand
GCCATGATAGTGTATTAGGGTTCAAAACCCCCAACCCTCAACATGGAGTCCATAAATTTTTCAGCCGAAAAGCTATGCACCACGTACTTCCTGAGCCTTTCCACCCTAGGACGCACTTCTTGGTAGGGCACCTTGGATAATGCGTTGATCATCAGAGCCATCTCCTCCGTGTCGCTGAACCGCCACTCGGGGAAGGGCACGACCTCCCTCAGACCGCCCGAGTCATGGACTAAGGGGACGACGCCCCCGCAGACGCCTTCGGCGGGGGTCAAGCCGAAGTCCTCGTACCGCAGGGCGTGCACCAGAATCTTGCTCTCACCCAGCAACTCAACAAGCTTCTTGAAGGGGACGTTGACGTGGATCTCCACGTTCTTGAGGTCGTACCTCTCGACCAGCGACCTCACGAAGTCGAGGTACTGGCGGTAGTGGGGCGTGTTGGCTGTCCCCACAAGCCTGAACGTAACGTCCCGCATCTTCTTGGCTACCTCGACCAGCTCGTGGTGACGCTTCTCTGGCGTGTACCTCCCGATCAGTATTACCCCCTCACGCTTGACGTTATCCCACACGGAGGAGAACTTCTCAGTGTCTACAGGAGGGTACACGGTAACTGCATTCAAGCCCCAGTAACGCCTCACCTTATCCCTAGTGAAGTTGGAAACCGCACAGATGGTGACGTTGGGGCGTGCCAAGCCCCTTATTCCTTTCCTGATAAACCACCTGAATGGATTTATATATAACGACCACAGCCCCCTACGGTACTTCTCCACGCCGACGGTCTGCTCGATGAAGTCGCCGTCCCTGTTGAACGTGGGGTTGTACACGTACAGCACGTATCGGGACTCAGGAACCAAAATCGGAATCAACACACCAGTAGTGTTGTAGACCACATCATAGTGATCCAGCTTCGGGGTAAGGTAGGAGATTAGGGCACGCCTGTAGAGCCCGAACATCTTCAGATGCGGTGCACGCACCCTCTTAACATTATAGGACACGTCAACCCCGAAGATCCTTGACACCTCACTGGGCTCCACAGGGTCGGAGGAGTACACGTCTGGAACGATTCCCAGCCTGTTTAGGGCGTGAACCAAGAAGGCGAACACACGCTCCGCCCCGCCCAGATCCGTTAAGGTGTGGTGGATTATTGCCACCTTACTCATATCCCGAGCACCTCTCCCCACTCCATGATAGCCTGCTTCAACCCAGTAACCAAGTCCCACCTAGGCTCCCAGCCGAGAACCTCCTTAGCCTTACTATAATCAACAACGATGCTGGCGGTCTCAGAAGGTCTTCTGAACACGCCCCAAACCAGCTCACCGCCCCAACCGATCAGCTTCTTAATTAGTTCCGCAGTCTCCCTCGTGGTGTGCCCCTCACCAGTACCGAAGTAGAATCGCTGTCCAAGAACCTCCGTATTACCGTCGAGGACTTTCCTCATGATCGCTAGGTAAGCCTCAACATGATCCTCCCTGAACATCCAGTCCCTAAC
>JALVUT010000335.1 GCA_027035445.1 Thermococcus sp. | reverse complement strand
ACCAATGGCTGCTGTTAAATACCACATCCTCGCAGTTTTAGCAGAAGATCCCCCATGGTAAATCTCTTCTTGAGTTTTGAGAGGATTTGCAAAACTTTCCATCCACTTCTCCACATAGGTGGCGTTCTCCTCCGTCATATTTCCATATTGAGTAAGGTACTCCATGGTTATATTCACCTTAATCTCCCTCACTCTGTCTTCAAAGGAGGATATGTAAGAGGCGAGCACTGAGCTGACAAGTTGATACTCCTGGACATCCCTCTTATCCAGAATCACTTTTATTTTCCCCTGACCGATTCCCGAGGTAATATTCTCCGTAAAATTGTCATCGAAGATTAGCAGTGCTTTAACCTTTCCACTTTTGAGAGAATACATGGCACTGCTCTCCGAGGAATAATTCTCTAACACAAACAGTTTCTTTCCATCCACCTTCGCCTCCTGCATTCCATTCACAAAGACTTCACAGAGAGTGTTATTGGAATCCCTTTCCGGCACTATACCTACAGGAATGGAAGAGGGAGAGGATTCATGTCCGAATACCCCGGCGAAGAGTAAACCGAAAATTATGGGGAATATGAATGTCCAGAAAACGGCTTCCTTGGACGCAAAGAACTCTTTCATTCCCTTCCAGAAAAATGCATACACACCCTTCATTCCTTCAACCTCCTTCCTGTCAATTTTATGAATATATCCTCAAGAGTGGGTTCTCTAACCACAACTTCTTTTATCTTGCCCACTTTAGATGCGATGGTTACCGCATTAACCAGATCCCTTTTGGGCTCCTGGGAATAGAATACCAGGGAAGAATTCTCCCTCACAAAACCTTCAGGAATCTCCTGAAATAGGCCACGAATCTCTATGGCACTTTTTATTCCAGCACTTCGCTTCAATGCATCCACTGTATCCATAGTGATTATCTTCCCCTCGTTGATTATTGCCACCCTATCGGCAAGATGCTCAGCCTCCCCCATATAGTGGGTGGATAGGATTATGCCCTTGCCCTCTTCTCTCAGGCTCCTTATGATCTTCCAAACCTGATGGCGGGATTCCACATCAAGACCCACGGTGGGCTCATCCAAAATCAAGAGTTCTGGGTCTCCCACAAGGGCGATAACTATGCTCAATCTTTTCTTCATTCCCCCAGAAAGTTCCTTAACCTTTTTATTCGGAATCTCGAATTTTTCCATCATTTTCCTTGCCCATCTACCGTCTCTCTTGTGTAGATAGGAGTAGAACTTTAAATTGGCATATGCGGTTAAATCCTCGTATAGTATGCCCTCCTGCGGGCAGTACCCTATTACACTCCTATCCTTCAAAATCTTGCCCTTAAAAAACACGTGACCCTGATGGGTTAATCCCTCTGCAATTATCCTCATAAGTGTGGTTTTTCCCGCACCATTTGGGCCTAAAAGAGATAGAATCTCGCCCTTTTCAAGGGAGAAACTCACATTATCCAGCACTTTCTTCTTTCCGTAATACTTGGTTA
>JALVUT010000334.1 GCA_027035445.1 Thermococcus sp. | reverse complement strand
CTGGGGGAACTCATACTGGCCGACTCCGAGGATATTGCTCTCCCTGTCGAATATCATGGCCCTTGCAGATGTTGTTCCCTCATCAAGGGAGAGGATGAACTTCTCCATACGCTCCACCAAGGGTAGATCCCGTCATCGAATTCCTATAGACCTTAAGTAGTCTATCATCCTTTCAACATCATTGACCACCACCACGTCGAAGAGACCGGCTAGTTGGATGAGGTTGTCGTTGTTGTAGTAGGACTCATCGTCCAAGGGCCAGAGTACGACGTTAAGACCTGACCCTTTTATCATTCGGAGTGCTCCAACGGTTCTCCTGGGGCCGAGCAATACCATTGCATCTATCGGAACGTTAACCGACCACGCCCCGAGCTCCTGAACCAAGGTGGGTAGCTGTGGGATAATCTCCTCCCTGTCGATTAGTATTCCAAGTCTCGTTAAGTGGTCATGATCCCTGTACCTGCGGAGGGCATTCACCAGGAAGGATGAGACCATGACCCTGTCGGGGTTGTGTCTTGATATTATGTCCGCCGTCTCTTTTACTCCCTCTGCATCTTTGAGCTCCACGTTTATGATGGCGTCCTCTGGTAGGGCCTCAAAAACCTCTTCAAGTGTTGGTATCCTCTCTCCATTTCCAAAATCCGCTTCTCTGAGCTCTTCAAGGGTCATCTCCTTGACGCTCCCGCTCATGTTGCTCGTCCTGTCTATCCTTTCATCGTGTATCACGACGACTTCTCGATCCTTGGTCAGCCAGACGTCGAGTTCAACTCCATCTGCCCCGGCTTCAAGCGCTTTTTTGAATGCTAGAATGGTGTTCTCAGGGTACTTGGCCGAGTACCCCCTGTGCCCGAGCACAAGAATCTTCTTCTCCACCACTAAAATCACCCTTTCAGGTTATCTCAGTTCCCATAAAAATCTTCCTCAGCCTGAGCACGTTGTTGGAGATAATCACATCCACCAGCGGGAGAAGTCTTGGAACCCAGGAGGCCTCGTTCATTCGGTAGTTCCAGAGGTACACCTTTACGCCCCTTCTCCTGAGGAACCTGAGAAACGTGCGAAGCCCGCGGTAGCCGATATAAGAGGCCACGTCTATCGGTACGTGAACGGAGTAAACCCCATCCAGTCTCACCACCCGTAAAACTGCACCACAGTCAACTACGGAGAAACCCGCCCTGCAGTCGGGGCATTCCCTCCTCAGGAGCGCCAGTGTACGGGGATTATCCGTTGAAATCACCGTTCGTGATAAGGCGTTAGTTCTTTCAAGCTCATGGAGGAGGGGTTCCACAGTCCCATACTCTTTTACATCTGCGTTGAGAACGGAACTTCCAGATTCCCTGACGAGCCGTCCAACCCTTGGTATCACCTTCCCCAAAGGATGGAGTCTTCTCAGCTCGGCAAGTGTTAGGTCTGCTATTCGATACTCTTCCCCGTTCAGAACAAACGTGGCATCGTGATGGGTTATCAGCTTTCCGTCCTCGGTGGATCTGACATCAAACTCTATCCCATCGGCGTATCGGAGTGCCCTCTTGAATGCTGGGAACGTGTTTTCAAGCTGCCCCCTAATACCCCTGTGTCCAAGCAGTATTGGTCTCGTCATCCTTATCCTGTATGGATGGTTCAAAGGTTACTTAAAACTTTAGCGTCCGTTCCCCTCTTACCGGTATGTGTCCCTTGCAGTTGTCCGCGGGCGTACTTAATCTTTCACCGGGGTAAAGCGAAAGAGTAAAAAAGGTCGTGACCCATAACCCCGCTATCGGCTATATACTCATTGTTGGGTGGTTTAAATGGGGAAACGGAAGTTTAGCTGGGGAATGGTATTGAGCCTGGCTCTGTTGGGCTTTAGCATGAGCACCGGATGGGCGATAAATAAGGGACTGACATTTAAACTGCTCCAAGAAGGTTACACGAACGCACCGGCTGTTATCGGTGCAGTGCTGTCCCTCCAGGGGCTTATGGGCCTTATAGTGCCCCCGTTGATGGGTTATCACAGCGATACCTATTCGTCGGAGAGGGGCAGAAGGACACCGTTTATCCTTATCGGTGGTATACTCGCCGGCTTCACCGCCCTGGCGATATATATCAGCTACGCTGCCAGGATACCCCTCCTTGCTTTCGCCGTGATACTGGCGGCATTTTACTTCCTCATGTATTCCTTCGTGGCGCAGTACCGCTCCCTGATGCCTGACATAATTGAAAGCGGTACGCGTGGGAAAGTCAGCGGAATCATCACACTCTTTGAGTGGATGGGCAACCTCTTCCTCTTCGGCATGATAGCTTTCCTGACGTTCAAGGCAACTAGGATCACAGGAATCAATAACGGTATCAAAGCAATGGTCCAGGCAGGCTACCTGTGGATACCCTTCATTATCGTCGCCCTATTTTTAATAGGTTCAGCTATCTACGTGTTCTTTAGGGTAAGGGAGCCAGAGATCGGGGAAAACTTAGCCAGTGAGGATCTATGGGGTTACCTTCGGGCTATTGCATCTGACAGGGACTTTCTAAACTTTTACATAGCGCAGATGCTCTGGTGGCTCAGCTTTGAGTTCATAGCGGTGTTCCTCTTCGGGATACTTGAATCGGTTCTTGGAACGAAGAACGTTACGGCACTTGGGAACGCCATCATGGCCATCTTCAACATCACCGTACTCATCGGTGCAGTTGTCGGTGGGCCCCTCTACGACAGAATCGGCAGGAGGAAGTCGATAATCCTGGGGGGTATAATATTCTTGGTTCCGTTCATCTTCGGCTGGTTCATCGGTACCAGGCTTCAGGTAACCGCCCTCATAGGCTTCGCCGGCATCGGGTGGGGGATGCTGATGGCGACCTCCTGGCCGGTTATAGGTGACCTCCTCACCAAGTACGAGAAGGAAGCTTTTAACGGCCGCTACTACGGGTTCTTTGAGGCAACTAAATCTTTTCCAGTACTTATAGCCGGCCTGCTGGGGGGAGCCATAGTACAACTTGCCGGTGGTAATTACAGGGTACTGTTCCCTGTTGGGGCCATCTTTGTTCTCATAGCCCTGCCCTTAATCTGGAGTATGAAGCACCTCGATGCTGTGAAAGCTTTCTCGGAGGTTGATTAGGGATGATATGGACGCTCTTTTTCTTTATCCTCTTGATTGCTCTGTTCTTTGGATTCGCAGCGTTCGTTGCTTATAAAATGGTAAAACCGCCCCGTATGGTTGGAAAGTGGACGCCCAGAGACCTTGACTCTGGATACGAGGACGTAACGATCGAAACCAGGGATGGACTGAAACTCAGCGGGTGGTGGATTCCCAACGGGGGCGACAAGACCGTGATTCCTCTGCACGGTTATACGAGGAGTCGGTGGGACAACGTTTACATGAAGCAGACAATGGAGTTCCTCTTTAAAGAGGGCTACAACATCCTGGTCTTTGACTTCCGTGCACACGGCAAGAGTGAGGGCAAATATACGACGGTTGGAGATGCGGAGATCGTTGATGTTCTTTCCGCTCTGGACTGGCTAAAGACCCACCAACCGGAACACTCCAAACGGGTTGCCCTCATCGGCTTTTCAATGGGGGCCATGCTGACAATAAGGGCTCTCGCAGAGGACGATAGGGTCTGTTGCGGTGTTGCCGACAGTCCACCGATATACCTCGACAAAACCGGGGCCAGGGGACTGAAGTACTTTGCTAACCTACCAGAATGGCTCTATCTATTTGTCAAGCCCTTTACAAAGCTTTTCAATGAAGCCGAGAGCATAAACATGCTGGAATATGCCAGGAAATTGAAAAAACCCCTTCTCCTCATAGCAGGCAAAGAGGACCCTCTTGTGAAGGTTGGTGAGGTAAGGGAGTTTTACGAGCGGAACCAGAGGATAAACCCTCACTGTGAACTGTGGGTAACCGATGCAGCGCACGTCAGAACCCTGGAGTCTCACCCCGACGAATGGAGGTCACGGGTTGGGGCGTTCCTCGGGCGCTGGATATCGTGATCTCTCACCTTTGCACTCTCAGGGGGTTGTGCGGTGTTGGTTATCTACCGAAAAACGTAAATACCTAATTAATTCAAGATAATCTGGTGGTTATGCATGGACTTTGCACTCTTCATGGAGCGTTACGGATATAGGATACTCCTAGTCGTCCTCCTCGGTGGGGCCTTTGCCTTCATATTCGGGATGCTTGGTTATGAGATGACCTTGGCAGGTTACAGCGTTAATGAAGTCGCCTTCTTCATTGGTCTTTTCATAGTTGCAGCGGTTATAGGGGCCTTCGCCGGCAGATTCATGAACACCATGCTGACGGTTGCAAGCAGGATAAGCTACACCTACCGATCAAAGCTCTTTGAGGGTAAGAAGAGAATCGAGAAAGAGCGTGAGAAGCTCAGGGAGGAGGGGGGAAAGGTATACTGAGTACCGGTTGGCACAACTGGTTAAAAATGAAAATTTAATGGATAAAAATCAGCGGCTCAGCCGTTGGATTGCCCAACGGTAACTGATGACCGCGACAACTAAGGTCGAGAGGGACGCCAGTCCCAGCCAGAGAATATCAGGTGCCACCTCTCTTGGAGGGACGTTATACATGACGAGGAGGCGGAGGTCTCTAACGGCCCTTCCTATAGGGTAATATTTGATTATCGGCCTCACCCAGTTTGGAAGTGCACTGAGAGGTACGAATATGCCTGCGAGGAACATCATGGGCCATGAAACTACGTTTACAACTGCGTTGGTTGCTTTTATACTCCTCGTCAGCATGGCTATCGCCAGTCCCAGTCCCATTGAGAAGGTTGCCATGAGGAGTATTATAACCCACCCCAGAACTCCCGGTAGTACAAGGGTGTGGAAGGCAATATAGGTAAACGTTATCCCTGCAACTATGCTAGCTATGATAAGGGTGAGGGTTGAAAGGATCTTCCCAAGCAGAAAATCCCATGGCGTTGTGGGGGAAGCAGCTATCCTCCTTATCGTCCCCTTTTCTATCTCCGTGAGTGTCCCGACCCCGATCATATTCATCGTTGCGAAGAGAAACTGAAGGGCTATAAAGCCCGTGACGTAGAACTCCATTGGGTTTGTGCCCCTTCCGGGTACCGTTAGGGTAGAAACCGATATCGGTTCTGCTATCCCGTAGACCAGCTCTCTTTCAGCAGGGGAAAGGTTCCCTGCGGTGGTAAAAGCCCGTTTTAGTGCTATCCTCTCCGAGAATTCCGAAAAGAATGACTCAATTGTTCCCCTTGCTATCTGATATCCCTCTGGGTTCCCTTTGTTGTAGTAGACTGCTAGGTGCGCAGGTACCCCTTTTGAGAGATTCTGGGAGAATCCCAATGGAAAGACGAGGAGAGCCCTCACCGAACCGTGGGAGAGCGCATCGAGACCCTTACTCTCATTGGTAAATGGAGTCACCTCAAACAGGGGTTCCCCATCGAGGGTAATGTTCTCCATAGCTCCGACTATCATAGAACCATCCCCCACAACCCCCACTTTAACCGTTGCAGGGCTGGGGTTCCCCCAGAGGAGACCAAACACACTTATAAGCATTATTGGAAACACAAAGACCCAGAAGACTGTGGTTTTCTCCCTCATGAACTCTTTCAGGTCTTTGGTGAGTATCCCCCTGATAGCCCTCGTCTTCACTCCAGCCCCCTCCCAGTCAGTTTTAAAAAGACGTCCTCCAGTGTTGGTTCCTCGATCCGTATACTGCGGATCTCACTCCCGGCTTTAACCAGGGTTTCCACTATTCCGGGAAGGAGCCTCCTTGCGTCCTCAACCTGTATCCTGAGGGAATTTTCCCGTTCTATAGCCTTGAACTCCTTTATTATTGACTCCACTCCCCTTAAAAGCCCCTTCACGTGTATTATACTCTTGTTTCTAGCAAGTTTCTTCAGCTCTTCTGGTGTTCCCTTGGCTATTATCCGGCCCTCGTTCATTACCGCCACCCTGTCAGCTAGGGTCTCTGCCTCCTCCATGTAATGCGTCGCTATAAGAACTGTTTGCCCCTTTTCCTTGAATCCTCTGATCACGTTCCAGAGCTCCCTTCTTGACGGCACATCCAATCCAATTGAAGGTTCATCAAGTATCAGTATCCTTGGTTTATAGAGCAGTGCTATTGCCAGGTTCAACTTTCGTAGCATACCCCCGCTTAGCTCCCTAACCTTCCTGCCACAGGGCAGGGAAAACTCCTTGATGAGCTTTGGGATGCCCTTAACGGGAGCATCGTAAATATCAGCGTAGAACCTCAGGTTCTCCTCGACAGTTAAAAGGTCGTAGGCTATGCTCTCCTGGGGAACGTACCCAATAAGTCTCGCCGTTCTCTTTGATACCGGCTCCCCGAAGATCGTTATCTCTCCAGAGTCGTAAGCGAGTCCTTCTGCCAGGATTCTTATCAAAGTGCTTTTCCCTGCACCGTTTGGTCCGAGGAGGGCTAACACTTCCCCCTCATCCACCTCAAGGTTGATACCCCGAAGGGCCTGAAAGTCACCGTAACTCTTCCTCAATTCCCTGATCCTCAGAGCCTTCACCGGCCTCACCTACAAAAGGTGTGGAGGCCGGGGATATAAATGATGGGGAAACTCTGAAATTCAGAATGGAGTATTCGGGTACATGTTTTCAATTAGAACCTTTCTAGGCTCTGAAAATACCAGAACCTCCGAAACCCCATTAACATCGTGCTCCTCCGGGGTTATCAACTCTGTCTTTTTGAAGAAAATTCCCCCGATGGCCAGTTGTGAAGCCAGGTCCCAGGGCCGGAGTTCCTTTCTGGTAACCTTTTCAAAACCCGGTACCCTGTAGTAGCCCCTCTTCTCCATGCCCCGTTTGACATCATAACCTTCGTAGAGTGAGATTATTGAACTCCCCTCATCATGTGCCTCGACCCGAAAACGCCGGTAGGTTGAGCGATAGAAGAACCCGTGTATCCTATCGGTCTCTTCAACGAAGAACCTCCCACCGTCACTGAGGACGAGGGCAACACCAGCGAAGAGCTTAACCGCCTGAAATGGGTCGAAGTGGGGCATACTGTGTCCCCACAAGAGGGCCACATCGTGCT
>JALVUT010000333.1 GCA_027035445.1 Thermococcus sp. | reverse complement strand
AGGCTGAGTATGGTGATAATCCTCCCTGAGAGGGGCCATCTAAAGGAAATCGAGGGAAGGCTCACCCCAGGGCTCGTGAAGGGCATCGTTGAAGGGATGAAGGGGGAGAACGTTAGGGTCATCATTCCCAAGTTCAAGTTCCATAAGAGCTACCTACTCAGGGACGTCCTGGTGAAGATGGGCATGGGAAGAGCCTTCAGCAATGACGCCGACTTCAGTGGCATCTCAGATAAACCCCTGGCAATAAGTCAGGTTATTCACAAGACCTTTATCAGTGTCGCCGAGAACGGGACGGAGGCGGCGGCTGCAACGGCGGTGGTGATGACGGCAGCCGCAGCACCTGGAGGGGAGCAGAGGTACAAGGTCTTCAATGCCAACCATCCCTTCGTGTTCCTAATAATCGACGGAAGAACAGGGGAGATACTGTTCATGGGGCGGCTGGTCAACCCACAGGGGTGAGCTTTTAAGTCCCCCCTTACAATTCATTTCATGCCGACCTGGAAGGATGGAAAGATCGGACTGCCCATAGCTGAAGCCGTGAGACTCTTTCCCGAGCTGAAAAAATACCTCGACGAACGGGGGAAGCTCGACCTCTCGAACAGGAGGGCCAGGATACTCTACAACAGGGCGATAGCCAAAGCTGTTTTTGGACTGGAGATAGGGTATCACCAAAAGGGACTCATTACAACCCCAGTTTCGCGCTACCTCTTCCTAAAGACCTTCTTGAGGGGCGGGGAAAGAGTCCTTGAGATAGGGACAGGACATACCGCCATGATGGCCCTCATGGCCGCTAAAATATTCAACTGCGATGTGACAGCGACTGAGCTCGACGAGGACTTCTTCGAGTACGCAAAGAGAAACATCGGGAGGAACCGCGCAAGGGTGCGGCTCCTCAAAAGCGAAGGCGGAATAATCAAAGGCGTCATTCCCGGGGGAGAGAGATTCGACCTTGTCTTCTCGGCACCGCCCTACTATGGGGGTCCCACCTAAAGGAGTTTTAACCGAGAGGGAAGGAGTTGGAGGGGGAGAATACGGCGAGGAGTTCTCGATTAGGCTGATTGAGGAAGTCCTGGACTATTTGAAGCCAGGCGGAAAGGTCGCCCTGTTCCTGCCCGACAAGGAACCTCTAATCAGGGCAATAGCAGAAAAAGGGAGGGAACTGAGCTATTCCGTGAGAGATGTTAAATTCAGGGCCGGGACGCGGTGGAGGCACAGTTTAATGCTGAAAAAATAAAAACGTTATTGGATTATCACTCCTATGACCTGTCCCTGTGCAACCTCCTCGTTCTCCTTCACGAGTATCTTTAATCTTCCGCTGGCCGGTGCTTTTATGTGAACCGTTACTTTCTCGATCATCACCTCGGCTATTTCCTCGCCTTCCTGAACCATGTCGCCGTTGTTCTTATACCAGCTCAGCAGGACTCCTGTTTTTTCCTCCTTTGTTGTCCTTGGGACTTTGATTTCAACTTCCATTGGAACACCTCATTGC
>JALVUT010000332.1 GCA_027035445.1 Thermococcus sp. | reverse complement strand
CGAAATCCCACAAATGGGGCCCCAGAGCAGATGCCTCTATTATTCCTATTGGACTTCTGGGAGGTTTTATAGGCTTATACGTGGATTTCAACGGAAGGCTCATGAGAGGGTACCCATCACTGGCCTTCTACGGAAAATGGGCCTCCCTGGCAGGTGCACTGGTAGTTGCCGCGGTATGGGCGTACTCCACGATCCCCGAGGGACACCCAGAGAAGGCCATAAAAGAGGGGAGTCTTTCAAAAGGGATCCCCTCCCCACGAGAAGAGGTGGTGAGGGAGTTCATCCTCAGTGGACGGAAGGCCGGCCTGATCTCGTACATTGCTCACTATGGAAGGGACGCCCTCTCGACAAGGAAGGATCTAGAGAGGGTACTCTCTAAAATTGGCGACTACAGAGAGGCTCGGATACCAAAGCTGATGCCACCCTGGTTGAAAAGGGCCTATGCCCGGAGGGAGGTTGAGAGAAGGAGAAAGATTGTGGAGGAGATTCTTGAGGAGATAGACCTTCTGGTAAAAGGGGGGCAGTGAATGAAGAGAAGGATAGTGGGTTACAGCCTCTGGGCCATTGTCATGGGAGTCCTCTTCATGGTACCGGGGATGCTGGTTCTCGCCGTTGTCCCCCTCGCGATACTCGGTGTTGGCCTCCTTCTGGATCCTCCCCGGGGAATACACCTAGAGAGGACACTTTCCACAGGACACGTTCAACTGGGGGGAGAGGTTGAGGTCTCGGTGAGGGTAAGGGTTAGCAGGGGTATCGGGCTCCTGATACTCAGGGAGAGACCCCATCCCGGGTTAGTACCGGGGGGAAAGACCCTCTGGGTTCTGTTCAAGGGTATCAAACCCCTGGAAACTACGGTACGGTACCGGTTAAGGGCTGAAGCCTGGGGACGGCTGGAGATACCCAGGACAGAAGTGCTCTCCTTCAACCCGCTCGGCATCAGAAGTTCATGGGGAGTGTACGGGGACAAAAGCGGGCTAAGCGTTGACCTACCGGCAAACATCTCGATCATACACGGAAAAGGTTTCAAACGACGTGGCCTTCCCGGGGGCAGCGCAGCCCTTAGGGGTGCCGTCTCAATGGACTTCAGGGAGGTAAGGCACTACCAACCAGGGGATTCTGTGAAGGTCATCAACTGGAAGGCCACTGCAAGAACGGGACAGCTAATGGCGAATGAGTATGAAAGAGAGTCGCGGGGTACCGTATTGCTGATGGTCGACGCCAGTCCAGATACCGAGCCCGGGAGACCAGGGGAAATTTATTCCAGGGCCGTGGAACTTGCGGCTCTGCTGGCCGGTCACCTCCTAGAGAACGAGTACCATGTTGGCCTCTACGTGCTCGGAAGGAGACGGCTCATCCTGCCCTCTTCGGGTTCCAAGCACCTCAGGATAATCCTCCATGAGATGACAGCCCAGGGGGGGAGGCCTTCCAGGTGGGAGGGTCTGGACGAAGCCGTAAAGGATATTGCAGGGCAGATAGTCCACTATTCACCAACCATAGTCCTGATAACAGAGGTAAACTCCCTAAAAGAGAACAGCCTCAAGAGGGGAGCCTACACGTTGAGAAGTATGTACAGGTCACGACCCCCTCTTCTGATCATTGACATTGTAAAAAGCCGTGAAAAAGATATAAACACACTGAAAAGGCTCGAAACACAGGCCATTAGAAAAGCACTGATAGGCCAGGGGGCCAAGCTCATGGTGTGGAAAACTGGAACCGTGAGCACCGGGGTCATAGCATCCAGGGTACTGGAGATGGTGTCATGAGGATCGTTTCAGGCATCCTGCTAATTTCCTTCCCGGGGATTGCTGTTGCATACCTGTACTGGGAGCTGGGCGGAGCGGTCGCAGGGCTCAGCGCTGTATTGCTTCTGATCGGGGTTTTTCTTGCCACCGGCTCCACATTCAGGACTACATGGACGGCCACTCTCCTCTACACCGCTCCCTACGTAATCGTGGCCTCAGGACTCCTTGCCACGGCATTTCCCTCCATCTCCCCCATCGCCCAGAGGCTCGTCACCTCCGTTGGCAGCCCCCCCAGGGTCTTCCTTCCCGCGCTGGTCGTTCTCATGGGGTTGGGGATAACCGCGGAGTATGAAGACGAGATATACAGTGCAGGCTGGGAAACCCCCATCTCAACCCTTTACAATATCCTGACCTCCATTTTGGGTGCCTTTATAGGATGGCTGGTGATCATCGGAACCGGAAGGGCAGGCATCAACGTTAGCCCCCTTGTGATGCCCTTTCTGATACTTGCTCTGCCTTTTATTGCAGTGCTCAAGAGAAACGAGACCTATGAAAGGGTTGTTCTTCTCGTTGAGGTTCAGCCCAAACCGGGGGATATACTCATAGACTGCGGTGAGGGAAGGAAGGAGGTACCTGTAACAGGATGGGGGGCCCGACCGACTAGAATTGAAATCGAACTGGACACTGCTCCAAAGAGTGTTGTAGTAACCGGGGGAGAACGGGTAAAAAAGCTAAAACCCGTAGCTAGGGGAGTTGACGGTGGGACTCTCTTCCTTCTCTACAGGGAAGAAGGTTAATATACCTCCATGGCTATTCCAAAAAGGTGAACCTGATGGACAGGGAAGAAGAGAAACTCCCAAAAGGGGTTTTACAGCATTTAGATCCCAGTGAACGGGTTCTTTTTAAGATACGAAAGAAGATGAGTCTCGAAAAGCCCAAATGGATTATAGTAACGGACAAGAGAATAATATACCTTGACGAAAAGGTTTTTGGAAGATACGACCTGAAGGCGATTCCATACCAGAAACTGGAGCAGGTAACTGTCAAGCTGGGTATCATGTCGTCCGACTTCATCATCAAGAGCGAGGAGAATACAACGTTAAATCTTAGCTGGATGAACAAGGAAGAGGCAAGAAAAGCCATAAACGCTATAAAAGATGCCCTTAATGCAATAGCCATCGAACCGGTCTCTATAGAGATCAAGAAGGGGATGACCAGCGAGACGTGGATTCTTAAGAAACCCAAAGAGTTCATAACGAGAACCATGCCGGCCTATCTGACCGCCCCAGAGATGGCTGAGAGGGAGGATCCCATGGAGCAGCTTAAGAAGCTCAAAGAACTGTACGATATGGGCATCATAAGTCAAGAAGAATACGAGGAGAAAAGGAAAAAGCTTCTAGAAATGATTTAATTCTAGATCCCTCTTTTCTCTTCCATAAGGCGGTTGTATATGCCAAGGAGCTTCTCATAGGTGTCCTCCTTTATTACAAAAAGCTCCCTAAAGAGGCCGGCCACAGATTCATCCTTGGTCATGCCCTGAAGTTTGCGATAGATATCCTTCCCAATGGCTTCCGACAGAAGCGCCAGTCCCAGGGCATCCTCAACAGTTTTGGCCTCCATAATCTTCTCACATACGGGGAGGGTGTCAAGGGGGGGTGCGTTCATGTCCAAGGGTTTCATATCCGGGTAAAGCCGCCCAAACAGCTCTCTCATCATCCCGGCATGCTTCTTCTTCTCCTCTGCAATATAGCGGAATTCAGAGGCCAGAGGACCTTCAGAACGTTCAGCGAGCCAATCGTATATGTCGGCGCCGCACTTCTCATTACAGATAGCGTAACTCAACAGTTCGTAACCGTTAAGGTTTTTGAGCAGAGTTTCAATATCCTCGATAATGCCAATATCAATCTCCATAACCCCCACCACATGGAATTGGACATGGGGATATATAGGGTTTACCATGGCGGTCAGAGTGGGGTTGAGGTAGGCTGCACCCGTATCGGAACGACGTGCCCCAGCACCGGAGGTTATAAAAAGGAAAAAGCACACCCTTTGGAGAACTATAGATTGATGAACCACTAAAGTTAAGGGTCTGAGATGGAAAGACGTGAGGAGATACTTAATTACATAACTCACCGGCCCGGGATAACATTCAGGGAGCTTGCCAGGGCACTAGGGCTCGGGATAGGCGACCTGCAGTACCACCTCCGTGTCCTTGAAAGAGAGGGGAAAGTGTTTTCAAGGAAGCTCGGTAAGAGGCGCTACATATTCCCGGCTGGCTTTGAGGACGAGTATGAAAAACTGGTCATAGCCATCTCAACTGAGAGCAGAAGACGGATACTGCTGCTCCTCATGGAGGGCTCAAAGAGTCAGAGCGAGATAGCAAATGCTATCGGGATAAGCCAGCCAACGGTGAGCTACCACATGGGGGAGCTGAAGAAGCTCGGAACCGTTAGGGACAGAAGGGAGGGGAAGAAAGTGGTTTACTCCCTGAGTCATGACCCGGAGCTCATAGCCCGCATCATCCAAAACTACAGGCCGGGCATCTGGGAGACACTCGCGGACAGGTTAATAGATCTACTCACAAGCATTGGTGATGGAAATGATTGAAATCCTACTGACCGTAACCGCCATGCTCTTGGCCCTAGCCCTCACCGGGGTGTCTTTCATAGCATACAGGAAAAGTCACCTGAGGGCAGCATTGTACCTGCTCATCGCGTTCCTGCTGTTCGCGATAAAGAAGGTAATAGAGACCCTGTCTATCTCAAGAGGAATAGAGAGAGGTATCGGCCTGCTTATAAACTTACTGGAGGTTCTGGTTCTTCTGTTGCTCATCCTAGCCATATGGAAGCGGTGAATGCACTGTACACCCCCAGAGGACGCGCCTATTTTAACACTTCCAAGGATGGGGGCGGTCAGACCCCGGACTAACAAGGGAACGCATTAGAGTGTTGAACCACAAACGATTTATTAGACCTTCAATGGAATTAAAAGCGGTGGGGAGATATGAAGAGGGTACTAGCATCAATCCTGGTGCTTCTGTTCTTAGCATCTTCAGCAGCCTTTACAGCAGCACAATGCCCATCTGAGGGACATACGGTAATACTAAAGGCTCCAGCGGTCTCGAAAACATATAATGGAGAGCTGGTGGGAGTTGTAACTGACTTTGTCATAACCGTGGCACCCGGAAGCGGGCATGTTTATATAGAGACATGGCCCCTGGCGCAGGTTGATATGCAGGCCAGTGCAAGGCTTGCCGCCCAGGTAGCCGGCAAGATTCTAGGCGTGAACATGAGCAGGTATGACGTCTTTATCCAGGTAAAAGCCAACTCCTCCATCATCGGTGGGCCGTCCGCAGGGGGAACAATGACTGTCGGAATAATAGCGGCTCTGGAAGGGTGGAAGCTCAACCCCAAGGTCATGATGACAGGCATGATAAACCCGGACGGAACCATAGGTCCAGTTGGTGGAATACTGGAAAAGGCCTCAGCGGCCCATCAGGCCGGTGCGGAGCTGTTCCTGATACCGGAGGGACAGAGAATCCAGTACGTGCAGAAGACCAACAGGACGGAGATCGGAGGAATCGTTGAGATACATAGCACAACGAAAAAGGTCGACGTGGCAAAGTACGCTAGAGAGCGCTGGGGGCTGAGGGTTGTCGAAATCAAGGACATCTACGACGCGGTCTATTACTTCACGGGACATCGACTTCAGAGACCAACGCCCAGCGGAAACGTCAGGATAAACACCGACTTTCTCAAGGGGGACGCGGTGAACGACTACGCCAACACAACCAACTACTACAAGGTCATCCTTAAAAGGCTCAAGAACAGCGATGTGAGCTACGAGACCTACAGTGCACTCATGAACGCGCTTACCCAAGCGGGGGAAATCTTAAACTCCTCCAAGGAAGCACTGGACAACGGGATGTACTACACAGCCCTGAGCAGGGACTTCCAGGCAAGGATCATCATAAGGCACGTCGACTGGTATCTCAACGTCAGTAGCGGAGGCAGCGTTGAGAAAATTTTGGAGAAGGTTAACAGGGAGATAAACACCTCAGAGGCACTGGTCTCAAACGTCACCATAAGGGGCACCACAATGCTGCAGGCGGTGGCGGCCGCCCAGCAGAGGGTGGAGGAAGCCAAGAGCTCACTGGATGAGGCGTGGAAGTACTACTACAACGACGATTACTGGGATGCCATAGGGGATGCAGCCTATGCATACGAGCGGGCCAAGACGGCGATCTTCTGGAAAAACCTTGGGGAGCGCTTTGCAAAAGGCAGCATCATAAACACCGACGTAGTGAAGACAACGGCCAGGGACTACATAGACAGTTCAAACCTGATAGTAACATACATCGACTCCATGTACGGCAACGTCATAGGAAACGGCCTCCTCAACGATATTGAGAAAGCCGAGCAGTACTACGAAGACGGCAAATACTCTGCCGCCCTTTTCACAGCCATGGAGGCCCGTATAAGGGCCGAGGTCTTCCTGGACACCCTCGGCATAGACAACGAAACCGTCCTCATGGACAAACTTGAGACGATGAAGGAGGACGCAAAGACGGCAATAGGGCTTGCCCAGGAGCAGGGAATCGTACCAGTTCTTGCTGTGGCATACTACGAGTTCGCCGAGAGTTATGAAAAGAGCGGGAAGCCCGAAGACCTCCAGACCGCGATGATCTTTTACCAGTACGCTAGAGAAACCGCCCAGCTCTTCCTGAGTAACCCCGAACGGGGAGAGAAGACCCCGGTAAACACAACCACACCGGCGCCAGTGCCCACCATGACTATACCCAGTAGCACTAGTAGCACAGGAACCTCGGTTCCCGCCTCCTCCGGAGGAGGTAACAACGATGAGGCCTTATGGATCGCCGTTGCAGTCGGGGCCTTCATCCTCGGGGCTCTAGCAGGTAGGAAGGCATGAGCCCCCCATTTTCAT
The DNA here is from genome assembly GCA_027035445.1 of Thermococcus sp. The sequence continues at coordinate 330 of JALVUT010000332.1, read as the reverse complement.
TCTGCGAGGGCCTTCAGGTACTCGACATAAAATCTTTTGACCTTCCTCAGGGATCTGACACTGACCCACTCATTGGCGGAGTGCCAGTTCCCACCGACCGGTCCGTACACCAGGGTGGGTCTATTGAGATAAGCCGCAAAGTAGTTGAAATCCCCCACACTCCTCCCGTACGTGACGTCCGGTTCCACCCCGAAAAGGCGGTCGTATACCTTTCTAAAGAGGTTCACAAAGTGGTTATTCTCCCTCACGGCGTAGGGCAACATTTCCGGAGTTGGTCTGGGAAACCTGGAAACCTTCAGATCAACTTTCAGACCAAGCTTTCCGGCCAAG
>JALVUT010000331.1 GCA_027035445.1 Thermococcus sp. | reverse complement strand
ATCACCACTTTGGCTTGAACAGATAAGCAATCCAGTCTATAGCTTGTCCTCCGCCGGTAAATAAAGTGATGGATGTAACTTCAGCAGATTTATACCATGCACCGCCATAGTTTCCAGATCTTGCTGCAGCTCCATAGCATCTTCCATCAACTAAAACAATCGTCTTAGTGCCTGCTGTAATACCTTCGCTATATATAATACTATGTACTATAATTGCTTGACTTGCGTTGATTGTTGATATAAGCGCTCCGGCAGTTCCTGATGTAGAACCAAGTCCCTGATAACCGGAGTATACAGTTCCAGCCTGGTAAAACCATTTCACCCATCCATAGTTGCCTATTGTAGTATCAGCGTTAAATTGAGCATATATTCCGCAACCAGTAGTGTTTGGGTTATAAGCGGCGAGAACAAGCATGTATATCTTGTCTGTGTCTCCTGCTAAATTCGTAAACTCAATCGACGAAACTCCAGTTTCTGAAATCTCTGCAACTTTCTCCCAGGCAAACGAGAAATCGAGCTGACTCGCAGGTATCAACGGCAGGTTAGCGAGAGGAACTTTTCCCGACGTATCAAGAACAAGAACGTTACCCGCTGAAGTTCCAGCGTCGTGTCCGTCCACCTTATCGGCGTTGTCCACTACTCCGTCTAAGTTAGAGTCGTACTTCTTGTTCAATGCTCCGTACTTTTCGAGCATTTTCTCTATAGTTCCCCATATCCCCTGAACAGGCTTTTTAGGTAGGAGCATCTAATCACCTCTCTCTCTTGAACACTCTCAGTATACCGGTTAAAGAGTCTCCAGCGGGAACGGGAATTACGAAGTTTATTGAGTCTCCGTTGTTAACGTTAAACTCGAATTCGTACCATGCGTTTGCAGTTAAAGCACTTCCGTCGTTTAGTTCTCCAGTGTAGGTTGTGGTAGAACCGGAAGGAGTGAGTTCGAGCTGAACTGTCGTGGATACGTTCAAGAGGATTTGAATGGTTACAGCTCCGTTGAAGTCTATTGAGAGTGGTGAGGATAAAACGGTGTAGTTGGCAGTTGCAGTTCCGGTGTTGCTGTAGCTTAAAGCCTGAGTTAAAATGCAAGACTGAGCGAGTTCAGACTTTACGTCTTGAAGAGTTGCGTCTTTAGCTAATCCGACGTCGTCCTGTCCAACGTCAATAACGATTTTATCAGTGTTGACTGAGAGAAGAGCGTTAACTAACTTCTGGAGAGTGGCGTCTTTAGACAGTCCAACTCCGTCCTCACCGATGTCCACCACGAGCTTGTCTTCGTTCACAGATAACAGAGCATTAGTCAGTTTGCCCAGCGTTGCATCCTTAGCCAGACCAACGTCGTCTTCGCTAATAACCATCAACAGCTTATCTCCGCCAACAGACTGCAAAGCTCCTTTCAACGCTTCCAAGTCATTGAAAAGGTCTGACAGCTTCTTATCGCTTACGACATTACCATCTGCGTCAACGATTACTATTTTACCCTGACCTGCAATACCGCCCAG
>JALVUT010000330.1 GCA_027035445.1 Thermococcus sp. | reverse complement strand
TACTCGGGCCTCTAGAGTGCGTTGACGTTAAGCAGGAGTCGCAGCTTCAATCCTTAAATAATCCTCAAATAACGGAATTCACGGAAGCCCGCGACACCCGCAGGACGGGGCCGCGGGGCCCGGAATGATTGCGGGTCCCCCTGGCCGACCACATCACGCTGTGTGTTTAGCGATTCACTTCCCCCTTCGGTGGGATCGTAAATGATTTTCATGATGTTTCATAGTGGAAATAGCGTGGTTGCGGTAGCGTACCCCACGCCTGCATGCATGAAGTATTACATGATTTCAGGATTGTTCATTAATAGATTTTACGGAGATACCCTAAGGTTCCGACAAGATATGTTCTGAAATTATTAATAATAATTTTCTACGCGTAATACCTGAAGTGGGGGCGACGAATTTATATATCCCGTATGCAATAATAAGGATGGGTGGAAAAACCATGGCCGAGTGGTACGCGTTTGACGTAAAGGCCAAGAAGAAGGTGAAGATACAGAACCCGACCTTCCAGAAGATGAAGAACGGAAGGTGGGCTGTCGTAGGCACCAGCCCCGAGACCGGAATAAGGGTAGTGAGGTTCCTCAGCAAGAAGGAGATTGAGGAGCTAAAGAAGAAGGGCCTAATCAAGGAGTAACGAACGAAGTATTTTTCCCAAATTCCGTATGCTTAGGTTGCATTTGGCTTTGCTAAGCATCTAAGCACCACTATAACTCACTTAGTTGTAGCTAAACAACTCAGCGGGGCCGTATCAACGCACTTAATGTCTATGCTAGACCTAGGTTACTGAGGAGGTGGAGGATCTCGACCTTAACCACGAGATTCGAGAGGGTACGCGCGGTTGCCGAAGCCTTCAAGGAGTTGGGGATGGATGGTGTGCGAGTGTTCGAGGATCGTGACCCGCAAATGATGGTTGCTAGCGAAATTCATGACCTCTGCGGGAGGGTGTGCGTCGCCATACTTGCTGTGAATGCGTTGGTCTCCTACATGCTTGAGATGAAGGGTGAGGAGTACTGGGGCGCCCTCGCGGATTACGTTCGCACGCATGGTTGCCCCAAGGATTATGAGGGCGTGATTGACCTCGTCGAGCGCTTCACAGCACATAGGAATAGGAGGTTCCTTAACGCAAAGCTAAGGCGGTTAAGAAGGTTGCGTGCCTGCCCTGACGTCGTAGGGTTAGCTTTGAAGGGTGACTTGCGGGTGTTTAGGTCGGGCATAGCTAAGTGTCTGGGCAGCTCCCCAGAAGCTAAGACGGTGGTATTCTCGGTTAAGATGGCTTACTACGGCCTCCGGGCATCGGGCGAGAGGCTGAGGTTGCCTGAGGACTTACCGATCCCGGTTGACTTCAGGGTGGCGCACATGACGTACTTATCGCAAATGATTGACGTTAACGTCAGCACACCCAGCGACGCGGTTAAGATCCTCATGAGTAAGCCTAAAGCTGTCCGCAGGGTGTGGGGTGAGGTCTCAAAGCTATCCGGTATACCCCCACTCAACTTGG
>JALVUT010000329.1:21092-26924 GCA_027035445.1 Thermococcus sp. | reverse complement strand
TCCTTATCTCCCTGACGTCAAGTGTACCGTAGCGTCGGTAGATGTTCACGGCGAAGGCGAGCATTAGGGCTGAGACCGCGACGCCTATGACTATGCTCGTCAGTGTCAGCGCCTGCGGCGTTGGGAGAACCATGTTGTTGAGTGCTTTTTTAGGCGCCATCGTGTATATCGGGGCGTAGGCACCGTTAACGTAACCGGTGGCAACGAGAAACATGTTGACGGCTCCCTCGAGGATTTCAACCCCGATGATTACCTTTATGAGGTTTCGCTTGAACCCTATCGTGTAGAAGCCGAGTATAAGGAGGAGTGCCACAACCACGAAGGGGAAGTTAACCCACAGCTCATTCATTCTCCTCACCCCGGTAAAGGATGAAGAACACCAGCACGATGCTTGTCAGTCCGGTTAGGACCTTCATACCCACGAAGATGTTCATGTAAGCGAGTGTCCCGCCCGTGTTGAGGAAACCTGGGTTTATTCCAATCGGTGTTCTACTCCCAAATACTGGAAAGCCGCTGTTGGCTATGACGTTTTTGAAGAAGGTGTACCCCATCAGTCCAAGTGATGCCATTCCGAGGAACCCAAGGGCGCCGATGCTCTCAAGGAATCCAAGTGGTGCCTTTTTGAAACGCTCCGCCATCACCTTCCTCTCACACGCTACCATCAGGAGTATCAGTCCACTTGCGAAGACCGCTCCCCCTTGGAAGCCCCCGCCCGGGGTCAGGTGTCCGTGGATTATAACGTAGGCTCCGAAGGTCAGTATGAGCGGTTCCAGAAGACGAGTCGTCACCTTGATGATCTCCGTCGTCATCGACTCACCCCCCTCCTGCGAAGGGCCATCATAGCACCCGCAACGGCTGTAAAGAGGACTGTGGCCTCGCCGAGGGTATCAAACCCCCTGTAATCAAAGACTATACTCGTGACGACGTTGTTCGCTGAAACCTGTTTCTGGGCGTGTTCGATGAAGTAGGAGTCCATGCCCGTGTGGGTCGGTTTCCCAAAGGGTCTGATGCTCACACTGACTGCGAGGAGGATTATGGCGAAGCCCACAAATGCGAAAAGTGCCAGGGCCTTCCTCATGCTATTACCTCCTCATCGGTGGTGTTCTTTATTGCGAGCAGGTACATTGCTGTTGTAAGGCATGCTCCAACTCCTGCCTCCGCTATGGCGACGTCTGGGGCCTGGAGGACGTAGAACTCCAGCGAGAGAATCAGGCTGAAGACGGCCATCGCGAGCACCGCGGAGACCAGGTTCTTGAAACGGATGGCGGCGGCGGCACTGGTGAGGAGTCCTATCGCGACAAAGAACTGGATGACCCCAAAAAAGCTTTCAAAGTTCATAGTATCCCTCCAGTTCATCTATAACTGCCCCGTAGGGCCTTATGTCTGACTTCCTTGCGGCTCTACCTATTGCATGCGCTCCAACGGGGTTGGTGAGCACTAGGAATATGACGACGAGTGATGCGTGGATCGCAAGGACCACCCACTTCGAGTTCCCGTCAAGCCGCCAGTTGTAGAGGGCGTAGGTTATCGTGGCAAGCACTATGAAGATCGTTCCGAAGGTGGTACATTTCGTGGAGGCATGGATTCTCGTGTAGACGTCCGGGAAGCGGAGTATTCCGACACTGGCCAGGAGATTGAAAAAAACGCCTATTGCCAGGAATATCGCAAGTACCACCCCTATCATACCAATCCCACCCTTCTTTTGATCAGATAGCGCGCTATGTAGAGCGTGGCTATGTAGCTTAGAACGGCATAGACAAGGGCGACGTCGATGAAGATGACCTGTCTGGTTATAACGCCGTAAACCACCATAGCACCGGCCGTTGTCGTCGTCATGGCGTCAAGGGCAACCACTCTGTCGGGTATCGTCGGGCCGAGGAGCATCCTTATCAGTGTGAGCGTTGCCGAGAGCAGCAACAGTATCATGGCCCACATGAACATACTCTCTATCATTCTCCTATCCTCCTTGCCCATTTTGGAAGGTACCCGCAGAGCTCTTCAGGAGTGGGCCTTTCTTTTCCGGGTGGAATGTTTATCCAGTGGACGTACAGACTCCCCTCATCATCGATTTCAAGGGTGAATGTTCCTGGAGTTAGTGTTATGGAGTTGGCCAGGAGGACTCTGCTCTCTCCCCTGGTGAGGTCGGGAGATATCTTGACAATGCCCGGTCTTATTTTGCCCGTTATGACTCTGTAGGCCACATCGAAGTTGGCCTTTGCCATTGCAAAGAAGAAAGGTCCGAAGGCATAGACCAAAAAGAGAATCCACCTTTTTGGACTAAAGAAGTATTCAAAGCGCTCGTCCATGATGTTTCTGGTAGCATAGCCTATAACCATTGCTACGGCTACTCCGGCCACCAGTTCCGCGGGACTCCATGCGAGGATGGAACCGGAGCCAGCAGTGAGGACTAGGTATACTATCAGAGACCATACAAAAGACGTTGTAAACCCCATTTTCTCACCCCAACTTTTGGTTTTAAACCCTCAGGGGCCGCCTTGCCTCTAAAGCTCAATGTAGGATTGATTAAATTATTATAAATGCATTTCTCAAACAAAAGGTTAAAAACCATAAATTTGGCAAATATCAAACTAATGTTGGTTTACATACATCACAAAACTATCCTCTGTAGTATTGTAGGGGACTATGGTGACCATTAACTCGTATCGCTGAACTGAACTGCGCCCTGTTGTAGAACCTAGTTCGACGCTTTAGCATCTCGAATCATGAACTGCAGAAGAGGATCAATAGAAAAAAAGCGTGAATGGAACTCTCATCAACTCCCTTTCTCAGCGTCTTTCTTTGTAATCTTCTTAGTCTTTTTCTGCTCTTCAAGCTTTTTCTTTAACTTCACTACCTCGTCCTCCTTGAGCCAGCGGAGGTTGTCGTCGTACTTGTCCGTCGTGGCGAGCAGGAACTCGTCGCTCATGCTGAGTGCGTGGACCGGGCAGACGTCGACGCACTGCTGGCAGAAGACGCACCTCCCGAGCCAGAAGGTAACCTTCTTTATCTCCGGGACGTACTCTATAACCCCAGCGGGGCAGACCATGACGCAGAGCCTGCAGCCGACGCACTTGTCGACGTCGTAGACCAGCTTGCCCCTGAAGCCCTCAGGAACCGGTACCGGCTCACTCTCCGGAAAGGGGTTTGTGGCGGGCTTTTTGAAGAGGTTTCCGAGGACGGTTGAGAGTGTCGGTGGGATCTTCATGAGATCACCCCTAGCATATCGATCACCAGTAGCAGTGCCCCGACTATGCTGGCGGGCAGGAGCCTCGTCCAGAACAGGTTTGTTGCCTGGGTTATCCTGAGCCTCCCGCTAGTTGCCCTGAATATGCTCATACTCACGAAGAGCACGGCGAAGACCTTGAGGGTGTGGAAGAGCAGGTCAGCAACCATTGCCGGAAGTCCCGTGAGCCCAAGGTAGCCGGAAATACCCCATGGGAAGAACACCGCCACGACTAGGCTCGCGCTCACGAAAGCCTTTATTGCGTTGGCCAGCTCAAGGAGTGCCAGATGCCGTCCGCTGTACTCTGCCATGGTCCCTTCGGCAAGCTCGGTCTCTGCCTCTGGTATGTCAAAGAAGCCCGTTTCTATCTCGCTGGCAAGCCATGCCATGAAGACGAATAGAAGTATGAGGGCACCTATGATACTCATTGGTGTTCCTATCTCCCAGATGTTGTGCTCGTAGAGGACATGAAGGCTGAAGGGCTTGCTAACCCCAAGATCCCGTATGCGCCACATTATTGTGAATATCCCCAGCATCATGGGGGCTTCCCTTGAAACTAGGATTATCATCTCCCTCTGCGCTCCAATCTGGGCGTATGGAGACCCGGAACTCGCGGCCCCTAGAACTCTGATGAAGCCTATTAGGGTCAGGAGGTATATGAACAGTATTATATCCCCCTTAGTTTTAAAGAGCGGTCCGAAGCCCAGTGGCGTGTACGCTAGGAGTGCTATTGCAGCCGCCAGGGCAAAGACCGGGGCGAGCTCAAAGAGTTTGTTCGCATCCCTTGGAACTACTGATTCCTTACTCACCATCTTGAGGAAGTCGTAGAACGGCTGGAGAACGGGAGGACCCATCCTCCTCTGCATTCTAGCCACTATCTTCCTGTCTATTCCCTCCCAGAGCAGTGATGCAAAGGAGACGTACAGATAGATCCCGATGAAGCCGAGTGTGGAGTAAAGCAGGTTCATAGCACATCCCCCCGTGGGCAGCCTATTCCAACGACCTCAGGTTTCCCCCGGATATCTGGGTTAACCTCCCTTGTCTTCTCGATAGAAAGCTTGAGAAGGTCTTTTTCAGTGAGGATCGTCTTCCTCCCGGTGTTTGCATCTATCACGGCAACCCTGTCCGTGCAGCTGAGGCAGGGGTCTATGGATGCTATTGCAACTGGTACATCGGCGACCTGTTCACCGACCAGTGCCCTGGCTATTGCGAAGAGGTTAGGGAAGGTCGGTTCCCTCATCTTCCATCTTGCAGGTCCGTCCCTCCCCTTCTCTGCCTTTACGTAGTGTATCAGCTCTCCCCTCGGGGCTTCGTATCTTCCGATTCCCTCCCCCTCGGCCTTCTTAAGCTGGAAGAGCAGGGCGTTGTCTTTGGGAACCGTCTTTATCTTGCCCTCAGGCATCTGGTCTACAGCTCTCTCTATGAGTTCCATACTCTGCCAGATCTCACCAACGCGAACCACCATTCTGTCGAAAACGTCCCCCTTGATAATTCCGGTGAACTCCTTGGGCGTTACCGGCTTCACACCGAGGTCGGGATAGACCCCAAGCTTCTCGTTGTAGCGCACGTCCTTCTTGACACCGCTCCCCCTTGCGGTTGGCCCCTGAGCACTGTAATCTACGGCTATCCTCCTCGGGATAACACCTGAATCCCGTAGGCGGGCTTCCACCGTTGGGTCGTAGAGGAAGATCTCCTCTATATTCGGTATGACCTCTTCCCGATAGTACCTTATCATATCCATTATCGCCCGAACATGTCTATCCTCAATATCCCTTCGGACACCCCCTATCATGTTGACCGCGTAGTTCACCCTGTTCCCTCCTATGGCCTCGAGGATATCCATGACACGTTCCCTTGCGAGCCAGCTGAGGTGCAGGACCGTGTCGTAGCCTATGGCATGTCCAACGACTCCGAGGTTTAGCAGATGGGAGTGGATCCTCTCAAGCTCACCGACGATGACACGGATGTACTCAGCCCGCTCCGGGACTTGTATTCCCGCCATCTCTTCCACGGCCCTTGAGTAGGTGTGGTTGTGGGAGAATGAGCAGATGCCGCACATCCTCTCCGCCAGGTAGAGTATCTGGATGTAGTTTCTCCTCATCGCTATCCACTCTATTCCCCTGAGGTTGTAGCCGAGTTTCACATCAACGTTGATTATTCTCTCTCCATCGATTGTGATGATGAACTTCTCGGGCTCCTCCAGTGCCGGATGTATGGGTCCGACTGGAACCTTGACCCAGTACTCGATCCTTCCGGTCATTTCTTTGCACCTCCAGAGCCATTTGCTCCGCAAAGCGCTCGCGGAAAGTTAATCTCCCTTAAATTCCCTCTTTTTTCAGGCGGTGCTCTGTTACTGTCTCTATTCACCAGTTTGATGCCCCCTTTGGGCACGGGATGAGCATAAACTCCATTAGCTACCATCATTTCTTCGCACCCCCCATTCTGTATGGGTGGCCGGCGTTCTTGACCATCTCCGGCTTGATCCCTGTCTCATCCAGCCTGAGCGGGTACACTCCCTCCGGGAAGTCGTCGGGCAGGAAAAGCCTCCTGCCGTCGGGAATCCCATCAAAGAACAGACCAAGAAACTCCTGGACCTCCCTCTCGTACGG
>JALVUT010000329.1:0-21082 GCA_027035445.1 Thermococcus sp. | reverse complement strand
CGCTTGGGAAAACGTCAGTAACCGTCGGGAGCTTCGGATCTTCCTTTGGGACGGTCGTCCCTATGATGAGGGAGATGCTCTCTCCCTCCTTCCAGAAGAGCTCCATGTGGTACTTTGCCTCGAGAACCTCCCCGGCGTCCCTGGCTATTATGATGGAGAATTGTGCCTTGGGGTCGAGTTCCTTTATGAGCTTCATGGCGTCGTGGAACTTCTCCCTCCCCACCTCGACCCAGACACGTCTCTTCGGGTGGGGTTGCTTGTTCTCGCTGACCCTTACCTCCGCCCCGGGGAACCTCTCACCGAAGATCTTTACAAACTCATCAACGTTCATTCTCTTCCCTCCCTCAATCAGCCCTTTATTTCCAGTGGAACCTTTTTGTATCCCATCTCCTTAGCGTTACCCCTTGGAATGCGCTCTTTGAGTGCAAACTTGATGGGGAGGGGATGATTTGCTTTCATTCTTTACCCCCCTCCTTTTTCTCAATCTTCTCAATCAGCCTCTGAAGCGCCAGCACGACGCCGTAGAGTATCGCCTCGGGCCTCGGCGGGCAGCCCGGAACGAAGACGTCCACCGGTATGTGCCTGTCAAGCGGTGCATTGGTGAAGGGACTCTCAAAGAACACGCTACCTCCGGTGGGGCACGCTCCAACCGCTACGACGACCTTGGGGTCTGGCGTCTGCTCGTAGACGAGCTTAACCCTTTCAAGGCTCTGGTCCGTTATCGGGCCAGTTACGAGGAGTACGTCAGCATGTCTCGGCGTTCCAACGAGCTTGACCCCGAAGCGCTCGGCGTCGTACCTGGGTGTCAGGGCCGCTATGATTTCAATGTCGCAGCCGTTGCACGAGCCACTGTTTACATGAAAGACCCATGGGGACCGCCCTATATATCTGCAGAGCTTTGATATCTCCTTTTCAAGTCTCTCACTCTCGGAGGTTTCTGATACTTTTTTTTCAACCTGCACCTTGATGCTCATGTTACTCCCCCCTCAGCCCCAGATTATCAGCGCCCCCAGGACGAGTGCTATCGTTATCAGAAGGTAGTTCACGTAGTCGCCAAGCAGGCCCGTGTGTTCCCTCCTGAAGGCTATGAACATCCTGTTGATGCCCCTTATGAGGCCCCACATGATGTGTCTCCCGGTAAAGTAGCCCCGGAAATGTTCGAACTGCGGGATAACGTTGTCCTGATCTTCACCGCTGAGGAATATCTTTGCCCCCGCACCTGTTCTCCTCGTCCCACTACTAACCCTCTCGGCCCACTTCATGAGGAGGTACGCTATGATGAGGCCTATCGTGAAGACGTAAACGAAGTAGAGAGCGTCCCAGTAACCGAACATTTCAAGCACCCCCCATGACTGCCATGACGTAGCCCTTTATGTTCGCGAGCATTGACGCCGCTGGTATCATGATTTTGTTGCTTATCTGCCACGGGAAGAGTCCCATTATAATTATCGCCGCCACGAGGACGAATATCGGAAGCAGCATGGCCGCTCCCGGCTCTTTTGCATCCATGACCTTCTCACTGGGTCTTCCAAGGAACGTGTAGAGAACGCGGATGTACGCCGCAGTACAGAACGCCGTGCCGATTATGGCTATGGCTCCGAGGAACGGGTTGAAGAGGGCTGAACTCTCATAGAGGAGCCACTTACTCGCGAAGCCGTTCAGGGGCGGGAGGCCTATTATGGCCGCTGCTCCTATGATAAAGGCGAAGGTGGTCTTGGGCATGGCCTTCGCGAGGCCGCTGAGCTCGTTGAGATCCTTGGTGCCGAGCTCGTGGAGGACTACCCCGGCGATCATGAAGAGGAGGGCTTTTATGATGGCGTGATTGACGGTGTGGTATATCGCTCCCGCCGTGGCTATCTCGCCGACCTTCGTCCCGTAGGCGGCTAGGCCTATTCCAAGGCCGAGGAGTATGTACCCTATCTGTCCAACTGAGGAGAAGGCGAGGAGCCTTTTCATGTCCGTTTGAACCACGGCCATGGCGTTGCCCACTATGAGGGTGAGGCACGCGAAGAAAATTATCACCCACCCGAGGGTTTTCATGTTGACGGCCATCCCGAAGACGCTGAACGCTATCCTTGCTATTACATAGACGCCGCCGGCTTTTATGACGAGACCGGACAGCATGGCACTGATCGAGCTTGGCGCAGCGGGGTGAGCATCGGCGAGCCACATGTGGACCGGAACCGCACCACTCTTGAAGAGCAGTCCCCCGATGAGGAAGGCCAGGGCTATCTTTCCCGTTAACGTGAAATTGGCCTCCATCTTTTCGGCCAGGTATGCCATTGTAAGCGTCCCGTACTGCCCGTAGAGCAGGGCTATGCCAAGGAGGATGAAGGAGCTGGCGAGAGAGCCCACGAACATGTATTTTATCCCGGCCTCGATGCCCTCCCATGTGTCGTTCCTGAAGGCGACGAGCGCGTAGCTTGCTATGCTCATTATCTCCAGGAACACGTAGAAGTTGAAGATGTCCCCGGTCAGGACTATGCCAAGCATCCCCAACTCCAGGACTAGGATGAGAACGTAGTACTTCTCAAGCCCCGTGTCGTGCTTCATGTATTCGATGGAGTATAGCACCGCCAGGAACGCCACGAAGGCTATTGTGAAGGCCATTATCGCGCTCAGGAGGTCGACCTCCCATACTATTCTTACGGGGAAGTTTACACCCTGTCCAATGGGGCTCTTTGCACCGAGTGTGTAAACCAGCGTTTCTTTTGTACTCCAAACGTTGTAGAGGAGCTTTGAGGTTACCCCCAGGGTAGCACCGCTGATGATGAGTGCCCATGCCTCCCTGATCCTCTTCCCAAGCAGTCCCACTATGGGCAGTGAGAACGCCCCCAGGAGGGGAATTATTATTACAAGAGGAAGGACGCTCATCCCCTCAACCTCCTCAGCTTGTTAACATCCAGGCTTCCGTAGTGTCTGTAGGCGTTTATCGTGAGGGCAACTGCCAGGGAGAGAACGCATACCCCTATGACTATGCTCGTGAGCACGAGGGCCTGCGGTAGGGGCCCCACCATGGGTGCCTTGACGGTCTCGTAGCCCGTGTATATGGGCGCCGTTGGGAGTACGTTGTTTTCGAGGCGGTACCCAAAGCTTATGAAGAGCAGATGGATCCCCGAGTCTATCACATCCAGGGCCAGTATCAGTTTGAGGAGGTTTCTCTTGTAGAGGAACGCGTAGAGCCCCATGAAGACGAGGAGGAACGCTGTTATGAACTGGAAGGGTATCATTCTCTCCACCTCCTGTAGAGCGCTATTGCCGCCATCGCACTTATCAGGCCTGTGAAGACCTTCAGTCCCACGACGAGGTTCATTATTGGAAGGTATCCGGCTGAAAGGAGCGTTCCGGGTTTTCCATTTAAGAACGGTCCCGCATGCCAGAGTTTGTTGTAGAAAAATGCCACGCTGAAGCCGAGCATTGCGACCCCCAGGAATGCAAGGCCACCAAGTCCTTCGAGCGAGGAATAGAGGTGAGGATTGTAGCGTTCCTTCATCTCGTCGAGACCAAAGGCCAGCAGGAAGAGGATCCCGGCTCCCGCTATAGTTGCTCCCCCTTGGAAGCCTCCTCCCGGCGTGAGATGACCGTGCATGACTATGTAAGACCCGAATATCCCTATGAGGGGTATGGTTGCCCTTGCCGTCGTTTTCACTATGAGTCCCATGTCACTCCCCATTTTTATCCCCCCTCCAGGGCCTGAGAAGTGCAACCGCCCCGGCTATGGCCGTGAAGAGAACAGTGGCCTCTCCAATGGTATCGTAGCCACGGTAGTCGAACACTATATCCGTGACGATGTTCATTCCCCCGACTTCCTGCACCCCATGGTCTATGTAGTACTGGTCGGTGTAGCGGTAGTCCTTCCAGCTATTTCCACCGAGCCCGAACTTCAGGCCGTGCTGGGGGCTTGCAACGACTAGCAGGGTTCCGAATATAAAGAGCAGGGCCAGTGCTCCGAAAGTCCTCTTCATGGTGCCTCACGCTCCCATCTCTCGGTTTTGGCTATCCCATACACGACAACTGCGGTAACGACCCCCGCCCCCACAGCCGCTTCCGCTATCGCCACGTCAGGGGCATGGAGCATGTAGAACTCCATACTCAGGAGGAGGCTCATGGCTGTGGAGGCTATTGCAGCACTCAGAAGGTCCCTAAAGGTTATCGTGAGGTATGCACTTATAAGAACCCCGAAGAGTATGCCGAACTGAATCAGGGCATCCATGCTCAGAACGTTCATCGCTCCTCCCCCCTCGCCTTTAACTTTCTCTCGTAGGCGTCTATAACTGCCCTGGCGGGTTTGTACCCACTGAGGTGGGCAGCTTTGGCTATGGCATGGGCTCCCACCGGGTTCGTGAGGAGGAGGGCAACCAGTGCCACGAGGCTGTGGAGGGCCATCTGGAGGTATTTGGGATCTCCCGTGAGATGGAGCTGGTTGAGGGCGTGGGTAACAACGGCCAGAACTGCGAATATAGTCCCGAAGGTGGTGCACTTGGTGGCACCGTGAAGCCTCGTGTAGACGTCCGGGAAGCGGTGAAGTGAGAAGCTTCCCAGCAGGTTGAATGTAACGTTTATCCCGAGAAAGACGTAGATTAGGTAGGTCACATAATCGCTCACTTTAATCCCCCCTGGAGGTACTTTGCTATTGCAAGCGTCCCGACATAGCTTAGGAGGGCGTAGACTATGGCGATATCTATGTAGATTGCCCTGTCGTAGGCGGCTCCCAGTAGCACCATCCCCGCTACTATGAGGGTGTTAAGTGTGTCCACGCCCACCACCCTGTCGGGGACCGAGGGTCCAAAGAACACCCTGAGAAGGGCTAGAAATGCTCCTATCATGACGATGAGTGCAGCGTAGAAGAACACCGGGTCGATCATTTACCCAACCTCCTTGCCCACTTCTCGAACGGGCCTGCTATTACAGTTGAATCCTCCGGTTCCGGTTCCGTGACGTTTATCCAGTGAACGTAGAGGGCCCCCTCATCCGGACAGGCGTCTATGGTGAGGGTTCCCGGCGTGAGGGTTATGGAGTTGCTCAGTATCGTGTACTGAGCGTCGTTTTCAAGTTCAACCGGAACCCGGACTATCCCCGGTTTTATTTTTCCGGTTATGACGCGGTAGGCGACGTCCAGGTTTGCTTTGGTCATGCCCCAGAACAGCACCGGAATGTAAGCCAGGAAACCTGCCCACTTCAGGGGGTTGAGGAAGCGGTCAGCTTTTTCTCCGATAACAGTTCTTGTGGTGAACGCCACTATTACCGAGAATATCACACCGGCTGCCAATTCCTGCGTGCTCCAGAGCATGCCACTACTACCCGCCGTAAGTACAAGCCAGAGCACGAACGACCAGAGGAATGCAGCAATGAAACGCATTGATCTCACCCCTTAACTTTTGGTTTTAAACCTTATCTCGGCTTTATTTTCCTGAATTTTCGTTATAAGTGGGGGAAATTCACTTAAAAGTATTTTTTAAAGCTTCTAATTCAAAGCAAAGGTCATCAACACTTTGTTCTTAACCAAAAGTTGTGGAGGTAATGTGTCACCCGGGTGATGGCGTTTTCACGGTGTCCTGGGTGTATGGCCTTCCAATGGCCTTGGTGCACTCAAAGCTTCACAAAGCTTTATAAAGCCGCTGTACAAGTAGTGGTGGTGCTCTTCTGGAGACCTGGAAGGGCCCAAAAGTTGAAAGAGTTGGTGTTGGATATGTATGGAGATACGTTTGGCGGTGGCTATGAAGCCCCGGTTAAGGTTGGAGAAAGGTACAGGGTTAGGATCGAGAGTCTTGGCAAAGGCGGTGATGGAATCGCCAAGGTTAAGGGCTTCGTTATCTTTGTCCCGAACACGCAGGTTGGCGACGAAGTCGAGATCGTGATAAACTCAGTCAAGAGAAAGTTCGCTTTTGGAGAGGTTATCTGATTTCATTTCCTCTCATTCTTACCTTGCATGCAGAACTCTTTTAAGGCCTTAAGCTAATGCCTCTCTGTGGTTCTATGGACGGAGAGTCCGTGATTATCGGAATTACTGTTGGAGTTCTGGCTCTTATCTCGCCCGTCATGCTCTACTGGACGGTGGCGCTCCTCGATACATCGGGTATCGACCGCTACCTCCTCGGTGTACTTTTCATAGCGGTATCGTCATTGGTTCCTGTTCTGATCGTCTGCTCTCTTTCGTTCCTCGTTATGCGACACTACAACAAGCCTCACGAGTGGATAAAAAAGAAACTAACGTTCGTGGCCGTTTTTCTTTTCGTGGTACTCTCCATGCTCCTGAGCATGATAGGTTTTGTGTGAGTTCCCAACCCTAGACCACACCCTTTTTAAACCCCTGCCCTTAGCCCGCTCCGATGGTAAGGGTTCACGTCGAGAGCTACGGGTGCACTAGGAACAAGGCCGACGGCGAGATGATGGAGGCCATCCTGGTTAGGGCGGGCTATGAGCTGGCGGAGACACCAGAGAGCGCGGACTACGTCGTCGTGAACACGTGCGCGGTCAAGGATCCCACGGAGAGGCACATGGGGGAGCGGGTAAAGGAGCTCCTCGATTCTGGAAAGAGGGTCATCGTCACCGGCTGCCTGACCCACGTCAACCCCGACGTCATAGACCCCCGCGTCTCAGGGGTACTCGGTGTTAAGAGCATCGACAGGATAGCTGAGGCCGTGGATATTGCTGAGGGCGGTGGAAAGCTGGTGAGCGTCGAGGGCTGGCGCGAGAGGAGCATCGACAAGCTCGAGCTTCCAAGGCTGTGGAAGTCCGGCGTCGTCTTCGTGGTTCCCATAGGTGAGGGCTGTCTCAACGCCTGCACCTACTGTGCGACACGCTTTGCAAGGGGTGTTCTCAGAAGCTACAAGCCGGAGCTCGTCGTGAAATGGGTTAAGGAGGCGCTGACGAGGGGTTACAGGGAGATACAGCTCTCCAGCGAGGACACCGGCTGCTATGGCTTTGACATTGGAACAAACCTTGCCAAGCTTTTGAATGAGATAACGGCCATAGAGGGTGATTTTCGGGTCAGGGTTGGTATGATGAACCCGAACCACGCCATAAAAATCCTTGACGAGCTCATTGATGCGTACCGGAGCGAGAAGGTCTACAGGTTCCTTCACCTGCCGGTTCAGAGCGGGGACGACGGGGTTCTCAGGAGGATGGGTAGGAATTATACGGTTGGGGAGTTTGAGGAGATCGTTCGAGAGTTCAGGAGGAAGATCCCGGGCCTTAACCTCAACACCGACATCATAGTCGGCTTCCCCGGGGAGACGGATGAAGCCTTCAGGAACACCGTCGAGCTGGTTAAGAGGGTTAGGCCGGACAAGATCAACGTCTCCCGCTACTCGCCGAGGCCGGGCACGATAGCGGCAAAGTGGAAGAAGTTACCTGGATGGAAGATCAAGGAACGTTCGCGCGAGCTTCACAGGCTTCGTTTGAGGATAGCCTATGAGATAAATTCTGGCTACACTGGAAAGACGGTGGAGGCCTTGGTTCATGGTGAGGGTAAGAAGGGTGGTGTTGAGGCCCGGGCGTTCAACTACAAGGACGTCATAGTTGAAGGGGGAAACACGGGGGAGTTAATAGACGTAAAGATTGAGAGGGTGACCTCGACGTACCTTCTGGGCAGGGTTCTTTGGTGATCACTCAGCCCACTCCTCTGGGGGAATGGCTTCCCTCTTGGCGGGTATTATGCAGAGGAACTCCAGTGTTTCGCCGGTTGCCTTATATCCGTGGGGCTCATTGGGTGGAACATAGAGGAAGTCCCCGGGCTTGACGTGGACGTCTTTCTTCCCGTTTGTTATCGTTCCCTCTCCCCTGAGGATGAATATCTCATGCTCCCAGTCATGGTTGTGGATTGGTATCTCCGAGCCCCGCTCCATGATGAAGTAGCGCATGGCATAGTTCTTTGCTCCCAGTTTTGGGGAGACGAGCCAGCGGATCGTTACGCCTTCAAAACCGGTATCCTTCTCCGGGACTTCAGTGTAGTGCTTTGCGAACATATCATCACCACGGTTACTTGGGCGGGCGAATATTTAAACCTGTGGGGGATCAAAAGGGCTTTAAGTATCGGGGACGAAGGGGGGTAGGTGGAATGTATGCGACGGGTTGCACTTGCATTTCTGCTGGCCTTCATCGTGCTTGCCGCGGGCTGCGTAAGCTCCGGTGGCCACGGTCAGACGGGTACGACAGCATCC
This sequence comes from Thermococcus sp., assembly GCA_027035445.1. Next base: position 12,920 of record JALVUT010000329.1, on the reverse strand, counting down.
TCTCATGAGCCTAGTGGGGGGGTGAACTTCAGTGCCTACGGCAGGGGGCAGATCCTTCAGAACTGGGCAAAGTTTGTCAACGTTTCAACCGTCTACGTGAGCCCCGGTTATGAAGATCTGGCAAAGCACTACTTTCCAAATGCACGGATACTGCCAGCGAGCCAGTACAGCGGTGGGGTGGCCGTGCTCTCCCCCAGGGACGGCAGGAGCCTCCTCAGGGGCAGGCCGATACTGATAACTGTTCGCGATTACTTCGGTTACATCGCCTACAAGATGGGTTTTGAGTTCGTTGGGCCGGATAAGGGTATATTTGTGGCTTTCAACAAGGGCGGCAGGTCCTACTTCGTTTTCACAGGCACAAGCAGGGCTGGAGCCGGAGCGGCTCTTGAGTACGCCATGAAGTTGAAGAACGGAACCCGTATCAGCGTCGGTGACGTTATGCGGCGCGGGGAGTTTGAGGGCATCCTCCTCAAGGTGATAGGGGACACCAACTGGAATGGTATCCCTGACAGGGGTGAGCACTGGTACCTGAAGCCCTTCAACACCGAGGCGCCGTTCATTTACTACTGGCGTGTCGTCGAGGGTGAGAACGTTACCGTAAAGGGGGGCTTCATAAGGTTCGTCAACGGCTCGACGGTTTACATCAGGGCCCTGGGATTCAACGTCAGCGTTCTAGTGAAGAATCCCAACGGGGCAAAGTTAACCTACGTGATCGAGAACATCAACCCGAACTACGTTGAGGTGCGGGGTAGGCTCCTCTCCGTCGATATGGGTGGGACCACTATAATCGTTAACACCTCCTATAGCAGGCTTTCAATAGTTCCGAAGAATGTTAGCACGTACAGGGTTCTCGCCTTCGGCGATCACAGACCTCCAAGCGGTGTCAAGCCGCCGGCGGTGTTCCTCAAGATACGGGATGATATTAACGGGGAGGATGGGGCCTTCGTCCTAGACGGTGGTGATATGGTGTACACGGGAACCACCGACCAGTGGGCGGCCCTTATGGCCGTATGGAACTGGGACAAACCGATATTCGTTGCCCCAGGCAACCACGGATACCAGGGGGATGGTATAAACATCTTCCACAGGCTATTCGGCCCGAACAACTACGCCTTCTCCCTTGGGAAGTACCGTTATATTATCATAAACGACGTCGCTGAGGGCTATGGGCTCAGCAATAAAACCTTTGTATGGCTGGAGGGGCAGCTGAAGGCCGCAAAGGAAGCCGGTCAAAGGTCCGTCCTGGTTCTTCACGTGCCCCCAATAGACCCGAGACCCAACGGTCACCATGCCATGAATCCAACGGATGCTAAGAGGCTGCTGGGGCTCATGAGGGAGTATAATGCCTTTGGAATTTTCAGCCATATTCACATGTTCTGGTACGGCGAGAGGGACGGCGTTCAGATCCTCATAACCGGAGGTGGTGGGGCACCCCTCTACGCTCCACCCGATCAGGGGGGTTTTTACCACTACGTCAGGCTGACTATGGAGTCCAACGGTACGATACTGGTGAAGGCCGTTAAGGTCGCTCCATAGTCTCCTTATTTTATATTGTCCTATATAGTGATGGGTAGTGCACTATAGTCTATTTCGGCAAGATATTTATATCTGCCCGCCCAGCCACCCCCCGGTGGTGAACGTGAACGTTTGGCTGATCTTTACCGTGGCCCTTGGTTTCTGGATGGCGTGGAACATAGGTGCCAACGACGTGGCGAACTCTATGGGAACCGCCGTTGGGGCGAGGGCTATAACCCCCAAACAGGCTGCCGTTATAGCGGGTGTCATGAACTTCACCGGGGCTTACTTCTTTGGAAAGAGCGTTACCGAGACCATACGAAAGGGAATACTCAACGTGAACATGATTCACGACCCATGGATCATCGTTTACGGCTCTCTTGCTGCCTTACTCGCGGCCAGCATATGGCTCATATTCGCCACCTACAACGGGCTCCCAGTTTCAACCACCCACTCCATAATTGGTGGGGTCGTTGGTTATGGTCTGGTGTACGCCGGGACAACCATAGTGGACTGGTGGAAGCTGGAGCAGGTCGTTCTCAGCTGGATACTGTCCCCGATACTGGGGGCTATAGTTGCGTTTTTTGTGTTTCGGGCGGTCAGGCGGAGTGTACTCGTGAGGAAGGATCCGGTGAGGAGTGCAAGGCACTGGGCCCCATTTTGGACCGGGCTGGCGTTCGTCGTTATCGGGACCATGTTCTACATAAAGGTGCTGCACGGTTCAAACCTCCTCAGGGGAGTGGTTTTCTACGGGGTTCCGACTGGTGCCGTGATCTTTGCCCTCAGCTATGCAATTATACGGCTTCGCTTCAGGCCAAGCGATCCTTACCTTGGTGTCGAGAGCATATTCAGGAGGGTACAGGTAGTCACGTCAGCCTACGTTGCCCTCGCCCACGGCTCAAACGATGTGGCCAACGCCGTCGGGCCGATAGCCGCCGCCTACGCAGTTATAACGATGGGAATGAGTGGAATGAAGGTTCCGGTTCCGAGGTGGATCCTGGCACTCGGCGGCCTTGGTATTGCGGTGGGTATCTTTATGTACGGGTACAAAGTCATGGAAACCGTCGGGAAAAAGATAACGGAGTTAACCAACACTAGGGGTTTCTCCATAGACTTCTCTGCTGCGACGGTGATCCTGGTTGCGAGCTGGCTGGGAATGCCGATATCCACAACCCACACCGTTGTGGGAGCGGTTGTTGGCGTTGGTCTCGCAAGAGGGGTAAAGGCAATAAACACTGACCTGCTAAAGGATATTGTGATATCCTGGTTCGTTACAGTTCCCGTGGCGGCCGTGATAAGCGCGGTCATATTCAAGTTCCTGATATTGGTGGGGTGATGGTATGCAGGTGTGGACGAAGCTCTTTGCCAAGAGCCCTTTTAAACCGCTGATAAAGCATTCGGAGGTCGTTCTCAAGACCGTTGAGACACTTGAGCAGGCCCTTCAGCTCTGGTATCGGGGGGACTATGGGGAGATGGCTAAGCTGGCCGTTGAGGTTGACCGGATGGAGGACGTTGCTGACAGGATAAAGGAGGAGATCCGGGACTCTCTCAGTTCAAAGCTGTTTATGGCCGTAAACAGGGAGGACGTTCTGATATACCTCCACATGCAGGACAAGGTGGCGGATGCCGCCGAGGACACCGCCAAGTGGCTCCTCATCAAGAGGGAGCATGAGGTTCCGGCCGACGTAAGGGACATAGTCCTGCAGATGGGAACGGAGAGTATCAGGGCCGCGAAGCTGGTGCACAGGGCTATAGTCCAGATGGACGTCGTGATAGAGAGTGGTTTTGCGGAGAGGGAGATTGAGAAGGAGTACAGCATAATCCGGGAAATAGAGGGTGTTGAGAGCACGATAGATGGCATGGACACTGCTCTCATGGAGCTCGTCTTCAGTCATGAGGGAGAGTTGAGCTGGGGTGACGGTCTCTACATTCTAAACATTGCGAGGACGCTGAGCAACATCTCAGATAAGGCGAAGGACGCCGCCGAGAGAATAAGGCTCATGATGAACAAGTGAGCCGCGCGGCCGATTGAGACAATAATGAAGAGCAGCACAAGAACAAAACGTTGTGCGTCAGATGGCTATCATCGTCGAGGTCATCTGAATCTCCGACATCTTCCTTATCTTCTCTGTTATGAACTGATCGAGATCTTTGAGTGTGTCTGTCTCGACCTTAACCACGAGGTCGTACTCTCCGTAGACCACGTAAGCCTCTTTAACCTCGGGCATTGCGAGAAGCTTCTCCATGACTTCTCTTTCCTTTCCAGCGGCCGTAACCATCAAAATAAAAGCCGTCACCATTGGGCTATCACCAAAAGTATTTTATCGGTGAGGTATTTAAATTTATCGAGGGCTATGTTTGACTGCATGTTCGATGAACAGCGGCTTGGGCCTTTTTCCCTTTCCTCAGCGAGCGTGACCAGTCTAACCTTCAGCACGCGACTGTATGAAAAATCCCCTCTAAAGAGGACTTTTAGCCCCTTGTTGAAGTCCACGGGCTGTTTTTGGAGGGTTTCCTGAAAACGGGTTTCGAAAAACCTGGAATTTTCCCCCGGTTCAGAGCCTTCAGCCTTTTTAAGAGTGTGCAAATGATGCCTCACAGTTAAATACGTCTTCTTTTTGGACCTCTCATGAGGCTGTTTCATAAGAGTAATATCGCCTTCCCCCTTCACGTTGGGGTTGGAGAGTCCGCACGTTCTCCTCACCCTCTTTAGTTAACTTCCCAGCTCTCCCCATCTCTCAGGGGAACAACCTTTTCCCTCCAGTTCCTCCGGAACCACTCAGGATTCTCCGTATGAACTGGGATTATGTGGTCCGGGTCAATCTTCTCTATCACCCCTCTCAGCTCTTCCCTTGAGATGTGGCCTGAAGCGTGAAGACCTTTCTCAAAGACAGGTTCTTCGTCCTTCTTAACCCTAAAGCCCTTCACTTCAAAGCCGAAGTACTGCAGCCAGTTCCATAAGCGAAGAAAACTAAACGTCTGCTCTTCTGTGAATGCCTCGCTGGACGAGTAGATGTAAACTCCATTCTCAGGCATTATGTCGAGCATGTGGGGCATATCGTAGAACGAGAAGCAGAGGATGTAGTTCTCCTGATCTCTCCTCAGTTCCTCGGGGGTAATCTCGAGACCGGGATACGCCTTGAAGATCCACTCCTCCCATTTCTCCGGCTTCGTCTTTGAGTTCAGGTAACCCCTGAGTCCTGCGAGATAGTCCCTTCCCTCGCTTAGTTTGAGTGCATGAAGGAAGTAGGCATCCTTTGCGGTAACGACAAGCTCCCTGCCCGTCTCCTCGGCGATTTTCTTGAAACTCTCCAGCCTCTCAAAGTTTCTTGCCGAGAAGTCAGCAACTACAAGGGTCTTAGCCTCCTCTATGAAGGCTTTGGCGTTCCTGTAGACCTCTTCTTCCGATACGTTTACGTCATCTTCCCTGCTGACACGTGTACCCTCGGTTATTAAAACACTTGCACTCCTTGCAGCTTTTATGAATTTCCTGCTTTCATGTCCTTTCTTACCGTGGAGCCTGAAGTCTCCGGTGTATGCGATGCTAGCATCTCCATCAACTATGTAGGCGGTTGCCCCGTAGATGGAGTGATCCACGGGAAACGCATGAACTTCAAAACCGAGTTCTGGCTCGTTGATATATTTAATTTCACCTGGGATTATCCGTTTTGTGGACCCTTTTTTCTTCGCCAGCTCAACATTGGCCCTCCAACTCAGAAAAGATTCAGCTTCATCTGAAAGTTCATTGGTTAAAATGATGTCCCTATTTAGATAGTATTTGGTCTTCTTGTCTGCCTCAAGTACGAAGGGGTTAGAGTTACTAGCTGTTCTTGGGGTGTAGTATGGAAGCTCCATCCCCATGTGGCTCTGTCTGGAGGTATCTCGCAGAGACTTTAGGATGACCATGGTTGTCGGGGAACCTACGAGGGGTATGCTTTCATCGAGTAGGGCTATGTTCCCAACGTGGTCAAGGTGGGCGTGACTTATGAGAACCGCATTGACGGGGATTTTGGGATATCCCCCAACCTCCCGTGCTAGGTCACTGGGGATCAGGTCTTTCCGGTAAACGTTCAGCCAAGGGATCAGCCTTAGTCTCCAGAGGTCGTATATTCCCCTAGACGGGCGTTCACTTATGAACTCCTCATAATAACGGGCATATCTGGCGAAGTTCATTCCAAAATCCAAAAAGAGGCCGTTTTCTCCCTCCTGGACGTGTATCTTTGAGCCCCCTATAGTGTGGGTTCCATCGTAAATTGTTATCCTCATCAGAGCCCCTCCGGTGATGCTGGCTACTCATCACATAAATAAGTTGTGTCCTGCTTGGTGGGTCTCTTCTGTATACAAAGGGAGATCCCTTAATTAAACCTCCAACTGTTTTTCCTGATTCTAAAGGTCGAAGAGTCTTCTTTTCAGCTTAAGCAGCAAAAACTAGCTTGATGAAACTTTTCACCGGAAAATTTTCTTCCCGTGGGGTGAAGCTTAACCCCTTCGGGCGTTATCCTCACAGTGAAACACCACAGAAGCAACAGTTGAAAGAATGAACCCCTCTAAAAATTTGGACCTCAAGAAGAGTTGCGAACTTTTGCCTGGCAAAAGTTTCTTATGGGGCCAGGGCCGGGATTTGAACCCGGGCTAGGGGATCCACAGTCCGGAGAACTGAGCTTTAATCGGCTGTTTGAGCACTACAAAGGGCGGTATTCCGAATGGCTCTCCACTCAAGGGCTTGACGAAGGAACAAAGACACGCTACCTGAGAACGCTGGAGCGCATTGTATCCACGTACAACATCCCATTCACCCACCTTGGTCTTAAGCACCTCATGGAGAAGGAGAACCACAAAAGGAACGTTGGCAATGCCATCCGCTCCTTCCTGAACTTCTTGGCGGACGAGGAGCTCATGGAGAAAGAGGCTGTCAACTTCTTGAAGGAGTACGTGAAGCCGAAGAAATCCGGAGTGAGTCAGGATCACATCATTGACGCCCAAGTGAGGGAAGCCTATCCGCAAGTGAAAGCCCGTGGCGAGATCAACCAGCTCCTCTTTGAGCTTCTTGTCTTCACCGGCCTGAGGCTTTCAACTATCGTTGCAATGCTTGCAGAGTACGACGAGCGGAAGCTTATTCCAGTTAATGCGGAAGTGGTCAGGTACCCGGTGCACGAGTACAGCAAGGGGCAGAAGCGGGCTTTTTGGGCTTACATGCCGGTTGAGCTCGCAGGAAGGCTTAGGAGAGTAAAGCTAAAGTACAAAACCGTCAATTGGTGGGTTTACTACAAAGATGAAAAGTGGGCGACGGCAGTCTCCTCAAAGACTATCAGAAAGTGGTTCTACACGTTTTTCATCCGCAAGGGCGTTCCTGGTGAGGTTGCTGACTTTATTCAGGGCAGGGCTGCTGTGACTATTGGTTCTAGAGTCTACTTAAAGAAGACGCTCGCCGCTGATGAAGCCTACTCTCGTGTTGTTGATGACTTAAAAAAAGTTCTGGAGGTGTGATTGTGCATCCAGTTCTTGTTGTAATGTTGATTTACTACCTTCTTGTGGGCCCGCAGGAGGAGCAGCAGGTGGAACCAATACATATAGTCTCAATCAGGGGTATTGCGAGGAAGTACAGCCTTAACCACATGCGCGTGTGGCGCCTGTTCAACATTTATCATTCCATCCATGGGGATGACCCACGTTATGTGATTCGGGATTCGGACGGAAGGCGAAAACCGACGCAGAAGTTTGAGGACTTCGTGAAAAAAGCCCTCTTATAGTTTCTTTTGTTACAGTGTATTTAAGCTTTCTTTTTCATAAGTAACATGTTGAACAACCCCTTTCACTCAAATCAATTCTCTCAATTCAGGTTCATGTGGAATGGCCGAGCCCGAACTCCGAGGGCACCGATGAGATGAGGGAGGGTGATGAGGCCGCCTGACAACCCTCCGGAGGGATGTGAATGTGAGGTTTCGGAAAGCGCTTGGGCTTGTGGTAGTGGTTCTTTTCCTCGCGGCCCTCGCGGGCACAGCGACCGCCGCAAGCCTTGACCTGCCGAGGTGGGTCATCGTTCCGGAAGACAACAGTTTTTCAGATGTGACGCTGTTCTGCGGGCTCGATGACCTTGTCAGCAATGGTGATGGAACTTATAATGTGACTGGATTCAGGGACGGGGTAAGTATCATTGCACTAGCCATTGACACAAATACAACAAATACAAACAATCCTGCGCTTGTAGCTGGAGTGATCGGGAATGCAATTCATTTCGGAGGCGAACATTACATACAGACAACAACTTTCTATAATTACACAAAGTCGTACACTGTTGCACTCTGGTTTAGAACAACTACAACTGGTTATTTGTTCTGGATTAGTTATAGTAGTTCATCATCTGCTCCAGCGATAGCTGCCAGAATTTACTCATCGACAACATTAGAAGTCGTAAATCTTGTTCCAGACTCTGTGTGGTTGCATTGGTATGTTAACGCAGGGAAAACAATTACTGACGGCGAATGGCACTTTTTAGTAATACGGTATGATGTTAATAGTGGCAGTGGTCAAGTAATACTTGATGGGCAAATATTGGGGACAAATACACAGACACCAGCAGCAACAAATGGGGCGAGGCTCGTAATCGGAGCAGCATACAATGATTATACTGATACTCCATATGGCTTTTTCACTGGTGATATTGACGAATTTAGGGCGGTACAAAGATACCTCACAGACGACGAAATCAAGCTCCTCTACCTCGCCGGTCGCAAGAAGCTCTCCGAGCCCGCGCAGTTCAGGCAGATTTTCAGCCCAATGATCGACCTCACAAGTGACAGGGCGACCTTCTACGCGGGGCTGGAGGTCAGCACGAGCGACCCGAACGGCTACGTGCCCGTTCCGGAAAGCGCCACGAACATGAGCATCACCAGCGCGCCGAAGCTCACGAGCGACTACACTGGAGCGCCGTTCTACTACGAAGGACATTTCTGGTATCAGGCGCAGGACATCCAGTACAGCCTTCCAATTCAGTTTGAGACCGTCCGCCAGGATGGGAACTTCTCCCATACTGTTCTCCTTGATGAGGACAAAAAGACCTTCGTCTATGAAAAGGAATTCAAAGTCACTAACCCTACCGGCGCGAGGATAAACGTCGTCTACGAGATTAACCCGCTCCAGCTCGGCTTCTCCGCTCTCCAGTACCCGAGCTTCGAACTGGACGGCGTTAGAATGGTCTCGTGGAGGCCAAACAACTCTTCAACGCCACTCCTCATAGCGACCGATACGCTTGAACCCGGCGAAGTTTCAACACACTGGCTCAAGAGCACCTGGACGATTAGCAAAGAAGAGCTGAACTTCCCGGCGAAGCTCGACGACTTCAGGAGCATCTCAAACTGGACTGTTGCAAGAAAGCTCGCGGAGAACGCGGCAGAGGGTAAGGTCGACACCTACGTCCGCGTAATCAAAATCGACTCCACCGCCGACATGTCCAACATGACCGTCCTCGTACCCTTGAAAGACGTCAAAGACGAGAACGATGTCATTGAGGCCACGGCCCTCACCGGCGCCCGTGATACCCTCCAGGTCGAGAAGCTGAGCGACGGAAAGGTCGTTGTGAAAGTGCCCGGCCAGGACTTCGTCTCCGGGCATGCGGAAATCAAAGTCCTCTACAACAAGAGCGGTGGTTCTTGGTTCAGCCAGCTCCTTGAGAAGATACGCTCACTCATGAAGAAGATTCTGAGCATGTTTGGACTTGGAGGTGGCTGACCTGGTTGTTTGCGCCACCGAAACTCACGTATGGAGGTTGATAGAAAATGGTTGGGTGGAAAAAGTCCCTTGGGCTCGTTTCGGCCCTCGTCCTGGTTTTTGCCGTGCTCGTTAGCGCGGCAACCATAACGAATGTAGAGTGGGGAAACGCAATAACGCAGCCCGACGTCGGCTATGCGGCCGACATAATCGAAGGACAGCCAGCTGTGATAAACGTGACGATAGTGAAGAGCGACGGCCAGCCCTTTGCTCCCGCAAACTTCCCGCCGAACACCACGCTTTCCGTGGCTGGAAAGTTCGTCGACCAGTATGGAAATGCCCTGGACATGAACGGTGACGGCGTCGGTGACATCTACAATTTCACCAACACGACAACTCCTGGCCTCTGGACTACTACTATCAACGTCTCGAACGTCCAGCCGGGCATGTATACTCTCCGCATCGAGGCCGTGGCGACCAACAGCACCACCAACGCCGTGATTGACAACGCGACCCTCGAGGAGCAGGTTTGGGTCGCCGGCGGGCCGTATTGGGTCGCAATAGCTGACGTTCACGATGGAGAGCAGGTTCGCATCGGTAGCTTCAACTTCACCATTACAAGTCTCTCCAATGTCGGAGCAATACTGACCCTCCCGAACCTCACCGCGCTCACCCTCACTGACAATGACCACACTGGAATACTCGCCTTCCAGCGTGACGTGACTGGAGACGGTTCAAACGACTGGCTCATGTTTGTCAGGAGTACTGGCGAGGACGACAACCCTGTTTACAACCTCTACATCTACTCCAAGGACGCCAGCCTCCTCGACAAGTTCAACTCCAGCGACGTCGACTTCTACCGCGTCAAGGGCGACAGGATACGCTTTGCCAACAGGATATTCAAGGACCTGAGTCACTATCAGGCATACGTTGTTTGGGATAACTCACTCCTTGCCCGCCTCGGCTTGAAAGCGACTGATTACTACATCGTGCCAGAGCAGGGGGACAGCCATTGGTGGGAGAGGGGCGAGCCGGCCGCCCATGAGGATGTCAAGGTCATCAAGAGAACAACCTACCTGTGGGGGCTCTTCGGCAACGATAAGACAGTCTACGAAGGAAACATCTTTGGTAAGAACATCAACATTGACAACATAATTAACCTCCTTGGCAAGTTCTCTGGCAATGCAGCGCTCTTTGATACGCTCGGCTGGAGATGGGAAATCAGGAAAGGTCTTGGTGACATAACAATTCCAAACAGCTACACCCTCAAGAGCCGCGAGCTGAAGGACCTCGCGATTAGCGACGACCTCTGGAGGGGCTTCAACCCGCTCAAGACTGACAAACACGGATTTTTCAGCGAGAGCGTTGACTGGAGCAAGCTCCTCGGCCTTTCTACCGAGGACAACAACAGCTGAGGGGGCTGAGAGATGAAGCCCCTTCCAGCGCTCTTCATTATTTCAGTGATGCTGCTTTCTTCCCTCAGCGTTGCAGTAGCTGACAGCAGCTTCAACAACACGACAATTACTCAGCCTCAGCTCCCCCACCTGAGTGTCTCCGACTACGTGAACAAGGTGCTAATAGCGTTCAAGGCCTGGCGCTTCGACAGCACCGGGCTAATTAGAACCAATACTGGCATCTACGTGGACGACCAGTTCTGGAATTGGGTCACAGGTTCAATTCAGGCCTCGGCCAATCTCACCGACATGGCGCTGGACTGGCTAAACGCCTTCAAGGAGAAGGTCCAGAACGACGAGCCGGTTCAGTGGATTATTGTCACATGGGTAAAGCCGAACGACAGGATAAAAGAAGCCCTTGAATCAGTTGGAGCGAAAGTACTCTACGTTGATGAGGGCATCAACGCGATAAGCATCAGCGCCCGCCCGAGCCTCGTCAAAAACCTTGTGTACAACCAGGCGTTTGACTTCCCGTTCAGGTTCTACATCCGCGAAGTCTGGCCTGACTTCTACGTCGCAAACGGCCCTACAAGCGTTGAGAGCGTTAACTCTGCCTTCCTCCAGGGCAACATAACGCCGGATGCTGTGGCCAACGCCAACTGGAACATCAAGCTCATCAAGGCCGACCTGGCCTGGTCAAAGGACGGCATCACTGGAAAAGGCGTCACGATAGCGGTCGTTGATACAGGTGTGGACTGTGACCACGTTATGCTGAGGGGAGCGTGCATAGCCAAGGCCAACTTCGTGACCGATGAACCAGATAAGGACCTCAACGGTCACGGAACCCACGTGGCCAGCACCGCCGCAGGACGGCCCGTCAAGGCTAATATTAACGGGAAAATAGTCTATGTCTCCGGTGTGGCCCCTGAGGCCAACATTCTCGCCGTCAAAGTCCTGAACAAGGCCGGAAGCGGGACGATGACGCAGATTCTCCAGGGACTCGACTACGTTGTTCAGTGGCACCACAAGCATCCCAACGAGCCTCTCGTAGTTTCAATGAGCCTTGGAAGCCCATTCGGAAGTCCAAGGGACCCTATGGTTCAGAAGGTGGAACAGCTCATTAGAGAGGAGCACATCCCGGTCGTCATCGCGGCAGGAAATGAGTTCGTGGTAATCGACACACCAGGGATTGCCACTGACGCCATTACGGTTGCGGCTGTAGATAGGGACATGAAAGTGGCTTCTTTCTCTGGAAAGGGGCCAGGACTGAGCGGAGAAATCAAACCTGACATTGCCGCGCCTGGTGTTGACATTGTCGCCGCAAAGGCGGGCAGTGGGGACGGCTTTATTGCAATGTCGGGAACCAGTATGGCCACACCGCACGTGAGCGGAGTCGTGGCGCTGATTCTTCAGAAATATGGCACGCTGACACCAGAATCTGTCAAGCTTGTCCTCGAAAAGACGGCGTATCCACTCGACAACATCAATGCCCTGCCGACCTGGAGCGGAGCTGGCCTGGTAGATGCCTACGCCGCCGTGAATGCAGAGCCACCAAAGGAGAGCTTTTGGAGCTGGTTGAGGAGGTTCCTGCCATGAAGAAGTTTGTTATCTTCTTTGCCCTGCTCCTCCTCTTCACCGTCCTGATAGTGGGCTTCAAAGAGTTCCTGAGGAATGTAGCTCTGGCTCTCACGATCGCCCTGTTCATCAGGCTTGCAGATGAGGAGGTGGACTGATGTTCGGCCTCGAAGACCTCCCATTTCCAATAAAACTCCTCATCGCCAGCATCGCGGACATAGCAGACGCGCTTGACGCAATACCAGGTTCGGATCTCGTGGAAGGACCTGTCCTCGGCTTCATCGCATACGCCCTGACCGACAATCCAAAAGCCCTCGTAGCTGATGCAGTAGATGGCTTCGTCCCGGCACCACTGGACTTCTTCCCGACAACAAGCCTCTTTGTCATCCTCGACGAGACCGGGCATCTGTGAGCTTTCTTTTTTCCATGCAAGGGAGGTGAGAAAAATGAGCCTAGTCGGACTACTCATCGTGACTGTCATCGGCGTCTTCATCCTCGCGACGATGCTCTACTCATCCGGTGAGATGGCACTAACGCTTGCAGTAGGCATTCTAATTGGGATCATGCTTCTCAAACCGTCGATACTCTTCCAGGATGTCTTCGCCATCCAGAACTTCATGTACGTCAAGGTGATTACCGTCCTCTTTGCCTACGTGTGGTATCTGGCCGCGTATGTCTTCGGGAACGTGGTCAAATGGATCCTTGGGGCAGTTCTCCTCATTGTCTTTC
>JALVUT010000328.1 GCA_027035445.1 Thermococcus sp. | reverse complement strand
AGAAGCTCTTCCGTCTCCCCTCAGTTAGACCAACCAAGAGCATTATGTTCACCTGGGCGCCCTATCTGGCTCTTGCCTCGGCGCTTTCAGCGGCTCTGCTGCTACCCTATGGAAACATAGTCCCGGTTAATTTCGGCTTCAACCTAGTTGTGTTCTTCTACGTGGTAGTGATGGTCAGCATCTTCCTCATTCTAGCGGGTCTTAGTGTTCAGAGTGCCTTCAGCCACCTCGGCTCGGCCAGGGAGATGCAGATAATCCTGACAGTTGAGCCGCTGATAGCGATACTCTACGGTGTTCTGGCCTACAACGCGGGCTCGCTCAGCATAACCAGAATCTTCCAGAACCTCCATCCAACGGTGTCCATAGTCATGACGTATGCACTCCTGGCCTACGCCCTCTATGTTGAGAGCGGTTTCCTGCCCTTCGACATAGCGGAGGCCGAGCAGGAGGTCATAGGGGGCCCTCTGAGCGAATACAGCGGGAGACTCCTTGGGGTGTTCTACTACGCCATCTATATCAAACGCTTTGCCCTACTGTGGTTCTTCGTGAGCCTGCTGACAATACCATGGGTAGGTCCTATAACCGGCACACTCAAGGCCGCCGAGGTCTTTGCCCTTCAGTTCTTCCTTACTATAGCATTTTACCCGATCATAGCGGCCCTTGAGGCGACAAATGCAAGGCTCAGGATAGATCACGTTGTCAAGATGAACACGAGGGCATTCTTCGCCGGCTTGGTGATACTCGCCATAGCCTTTGCGGGGTGGTGAAAGTGGTTAAGACGAAGGATTTGGAAGCTCACTTCGAGTTTGAATGTAAGGCCTGTGAAAACGGCCGCTGCAGAAAGGCGAGTCTTGAGAAGATACTGGAAGAGCGGGAGGGTCTAAAGGAGTTCTATGAGGCCTTCAAGGAGAACGTAAAAGGATGCAAGAGGATGACCTATGGGCAGTACATGTTTGTACTTGATAGGAAGATCCTGCCGGAGGCGGTACTCTGGTGGCACAACCATCCAAAGTTCAAGGAGACCCACCTTTCAACGGCCGTCGGGACAGACGAGAGGCCCCTCGATGGGAAGTTCGCCTACATGCCGTTCCTCAACGTCCAGGTCGAGCCTTTCAACATGGATCGGAACTACTGGGTGTGCCTTAAGACCTACATGCCCGCGGACGACCCCAGCTTTCCAAGTGTCGCTGCCAAGCTTCCGGCCGCCCTCTGGATAGAGAGGGAGGTGAAGGATCTCCTTGGTTTTAAACCGTTTGACCACCCAGATCCCAGGAGACTCATCCTCCCGGAGGACTGGCCAGAGGGGGTGTACCCATTAAGGAAGGATATGGACTACAGGTACTCTCCCATAAGGGAGCCGAAGACTGAGTATCGTGAAGGACCCGAAGAAACGACCCTTGTCCCTATGGGGCCCGTTCACATGGGCATTGAAGAACCGGCCCATTTCAGGCTCTTCGTCAAGGGCGAGGAGATAGTTGATGTTGACTACCGCGGTTTCT
>JALVUT010000327.1 GCA_027035445.1 Thermococcus sp. | reverse complement strand
GACAAGCTCAACGACCCTTGGGAGGGCCTTCTCAACTTCCCCGCTCAGCTCGGTTCCAAGGTCGATCTCCTTCGCGACAACGCCGATGAAATGTATATCCGCCTTTGCGAGCCTCCCATCGAGCGCCCTCAGCAGCTTAAGCCCGTCGATGACCCCCATGAAGTGGGCGCTCCTTATCTCGGCCTTAAGCTTTTTGAAGACCTCATCGCCCTGCAGGTGTAGTACCTCCCCGGGCTCCAGCTTATCGCTCAAGATCGCGTCGATGATTATCAGCCTCTCCTCACCGTCGTAGTGGTTCGAGAGGCGGAAGATGTCTGTGCCAACCTCGAGGACGTTGCAGCCTTTCTCAAGCAGGATTCTGCCTGCCTTAAGCCCAACGCCGTCGTCCTTCATGAGTTCGTTGCCGAGTGCGAGGATCAGCGCCTTCATAACGTTCCCCGTGCCCCCATCTAAACCCCAGTTTATAACCTATTTGCAAAAGTCTTAAATACTTGACCTGTGACTAATCTATGTGTTAAAATATTCATCATTCCATGTGGGGGAGATCAAATGAGGTCCAGGACAAGATATGTTATCCTCGCTGTGCTCCTTTTGTTTATGGTTATTGGTAGTGGGTGCATCGTGAACGTGAAGGAGAAGGGCCACCATGGGAGGTTTTTCCTGAGCATACGGACGCACGGGAACACCACCGTGGTAAAGAACTGGACTGCCGTCAGGGTGAATATCACCTCAGGGTTCATACTTGAAGGCAACAGGTCTGTAAACACCACCAAACAGTTCACCGCCATCCTTCTTGAAACGGGGAACGATGTTGCAAACATGAGTGCCTTCCACCTGGGGAGAAACGTGTACCTAGTCCCCCCCTACATGTTCTCTGGGGGATATAAGACCGGTGAGGAGTACGCGTCACTCAACGCCCGGATTAAGAATGGTTCGTACGCATTCGTCGAAGTGACGTACCAAGGAACCCCTGAACGGGGCATTGGATTGAGTCTATCCTTCACGGTCAAAAAACTGAACAATGGAGACTATAAAGTGGAACTCATTGGTGCTGGTTCCACCTCTATTAACGCGTTTGGAAAGAGGTACAAGGTTGTGGCTCTTCCTGTAGGAGGTTTGCTGGACTTCGTAGGCATCCCCTCCGAGAGGTACCTCGGCAACTGGACGTACATCCTGCCACCGACTGACAGATACAGGAAAAACGGCGTGACGACCACCATTGAGTACCCAGTGGCTGAGATATACATCGAATACGATGGGTACAGGGCATTTCTTGGGAAGGTGTACTTTCCATATGAGAAGATAAACGGGGAGGGCTGAAATCCCTCTCCGGTTCTTACATCACCACAGCTAGAGCCTCGCCACGTGCACCGAACAGGAGATGCACGGGTCGTAGGCTCTAACAACCATCTCCGCTAGGAACTTGAGCCTCTCAGGGTCGTCGCTGTAGTGCTTCTCCGCCATCATCCTGACATGCTCCTCCATCATGGCGAGGTTGAACGCGGTCGGGGTTATGATGTCGGCGTAGCTCACCTTTCCGTCCCTGACCTCAAGGGCGTAGACGAGGATCCCGCGCGGTGCCTCGGTCGTTGAAACTCCAAAGCCGTCCTTCAAAGCAACCTCATCCCTCGGCTTCACCGGCCACCTCGCCAGAGCCTCGTCTATGAGGTCTATCGCCCTCTCCGTGAAGTACACCAGCTCAAGGGCCTGGGCAAGGTTGTTGGCAAAGGGATTGGTTGCCCCCAACAGGTCCTTGTGGCCCTCGTAGAGCTCCCTGGCCTTCCCGTAGAGGGTTCCGGCGTTGTTGACGAGGCGGGAGATGGCACCGGTCATGAAGGGTTTCCCGTGGTAGTGGCTGTGCTTCGCGAAGCTGTGCTCTACCATGAACTCCTTGATGTGCTCCCTGTAATCCTCACCCGGGAACTCGTTTCCGTCACTGGCCTTGATGACATCTCCATAGATTCCGTAGACGTCTCTCCTCGGATTGACCGCCAGATGGGTTACCGGCCCTTCCACCTCTTCATACTGCTCGAGCTTCGCGAACAGGTCAAAGGTATACTCGGTCTTCGGCAGGGCCTCTTTGAGCTTCCTCTTCATGGCCTCAAGGGTCGCTTTGCCGGGGAGCTTCCCAAAGCCACCCATTACCGCGTTCTCCTGGTGAATCGCCCTGCTTCCGAGCTCGTCCATCATCCACGAGCCAAGGTTTTTAAGTTCAAGGGCTGTGTTTATTTCCTTCCTGTATTCATTCACCATCTTGAGCGGGTTCGAGTAGCCCATGTAATCAGGGAGGACGAGGAGGTACAGGTGGAGGGCGTGGCTTTCTATCATGTCCCCTATGTAGAGGACCTCCCTCAAAGCCTGGATCTCATCACGCGGGGTGAAGCCGACCGCTTTCTCGGCAGCCTCGACCGCGGTGAGCTTGTGGGCCGCCGAGCAGAAGGAGCATATCCTCGGGTAAACGGCCAGGGCCTCATCGAGCTTCTTCCCGAGCGTTATTGCCTCGAAGAAGCGCGGCCCCTCTATGATGTTGAGCTTGACCTCCTTTACCCCATCATCGCCCACCACTATTTCCACGCCGCCCTTGCCCTCTACGCGCGCTATGTGGTCAACGGTGATCGGGAGGTAGAGGTTCTTCATGCTCATTCTTTCACCCCCTCGAATATCTTGTTAACCATCTCCTCGAGCTTCGGGTTGTGAGCGTTGAATATCTTCATGCGCTCGATGATCTCCTCTCTGGTGAGCCCCTTCTCCCTGAACGTCCTCGCGAGGGAATCAAACCAGGCAACATCGTAGCCTATAGCTCCTCTACAGCCAATGCACGCTATTCCGAACCCCGGACAGCGGGCGTCGCAGCCTGCCCTCGTGATCGGGCCGAGGCACGGCTCACCCTTCTCGATGAGCACGCAGGGATAGCCTTTCAACCTGCACTCGACGCAGACAGGGTAGTCGATGTCCTCGGGCCATGAACCTATGAGGAGTGTACCGAGGGTGTAGAGAAAGTCCTTCTTCTCAGGCGGGCAACCGTAGATGCGGTGGTCGACCTTGATGTAGCTCTCGACCGGCTCGGCCATCTTCGGCTCGAACTTGACCTTCCCGTCGCCGTAGACGGTCTTCCAGAGCTCATCAAGGCTCTTGTCCTTCCCCCAGCTCTGAACACCGCCGTGAACCGCACACGAGCCAACCGCAACAACTATTCTGGCGTTCTCGCGTATCTTCTTCACCAGCTCGACCTCTTCCTCGGTTGAGACGCTCCCCTCGATGAAGGCTATGTCGACCGGCTTACCCTCGAAGCTCTCCCTCTCCACCATGAACCAGCAGACGATTTCAGCATTCGGAATGAGCTGGAGTATCTCGTTCATCATCGCGAGCTGGAGCTGGCAGCCGTAGCATGAGGTGAGGGCGTAAAATCCTATGCGAACCTTCCCGTTTCCTTCCATCTCCACCACCTCAGTCGAGTAAGCCAGGCGTTGATATTATGTCGAAGTAGCCGAAGACCGGACCATCCTTGCAGATGTACTTCCAGCTCGTGCTCGTTCCGACGTTGCAGTGGCCGCATTTCCCGATTCCACACTTCATCTTTCTCTCCAGCGTCACGAAGATGTTCTCCGGCCTGTAACCATAGTTGATGAGTGACTCAAAGACCGACTTGTACATCCTCGGCGGGCCGCATATCGCTACCGCAGTCTTCTTCGGGTTGGTGTTTGCCTCAACTATGAAGTTCTGCGGCCTTCCATGGAGACCTGGCCATTCGGGGTCGCGCGTGACGCTCTGAATTATCTTGATGTTCTCAGCCTCAGCCAAATCCTTCATGGCCTCAAGCTCTTTGTAGAACAGGAGGTCTTTGCCGTAGCGGGCCGTGTTGATGAAGGTTATGTTACCGTACTTCCAGCGGTTGTCCATGGCGTAGAGGAACACACTCCTGAGCGGGGCTGTCCCGAGACCGGCGGCCACAAGGAGCAGGTCCATGCCCTCCCAGTCGTCGACCGGAAAGCCGTTACCGTAGGGGCCGCGGACGAGGATTGTGTCTCCGGGCTTGAGTCTGTGAACGACCGTCGTCACCCTTCCCGCCTTCCTGATGCACAGCTCAAAGAACCCCTTCCTCATGGCTGAGGAGCATACGCTTATCGGTACCTCCCCGATTCCGGGGATGGTAAGCTGAACAAACTGTCCCGGTCTGAAGGTCCACTTCTCGGCAAGCTCTGGGTCTTCAAAGCGGAACAGGAAGAGTTTTTCCCTCTCGGTGAGTCTGTAAACCTTGAGCACCTTGGCCCTGTGGAGCGCGTAGGGATTGCCGTCTGGCATCATGATATCCCTTGGGATGTTTACAGGCTCGCTCATACGTCCTCACCCCTTATCTCGGTCGCGTAGGCGAAGCCCCTCTTCGGTATCTCCTCGCTTACCTCGGAGGGACAGGTCTTCCCCTCAAGTCCCATGATCGTACGCAGGTTCTTGACGAAGCTTATCCCCGCCGGGCAGAAGTAGGTGCACCTTCCGCAGCCGACGCAGTAGCTTACCCCGAGCTTCTCGTTGTAGGAATTCTTGCAGAGGTAGCGGTTCATGAAACGGCTCTTCTTTGTCGGCCTGAAGTTGTGGTTTCCGGCAACCAGCCCATGACTCCTGAGCTGGCATGAGTCCCAGCGCCTCTCGCGGTAGCCGGTGTTCCCGTCGAGGTTGACTATATCCCGCACCTCGTAGCAGCGGCAGGTCGGGCAGGTGGTGTTGCAGTTACCGCAGGCAAGGCACCTCTCGCTTTCCTCATCCCACATCGGGTGCTCCCTCTCGAGCTCGAGCAGGTAGCGCAGGTTGCTCCAGTCCTCGTGGTACTTGAAGGCCTTGGAGCGCCTGTTCTCGAATTCTCTGAAGGCGCAGATGTCCTTGGTGGTGACCTCCTCAAATAGTTTAATGCTCTTGTCCACTATCCTGTGACCCGTAGGTGTTCCAACGCGGACGAGCCAGCCGTCCGGAAGCTCATGGAGGAAGAGATCGAAGCCGTCATCGGCAAAGTCCGTCTCTCTCAAATTGCAGAAGCAGTACTCGTCGGGGCTGCAGCTTATGCCTATGATGATCCCCTTCTCCCGGCGAACCTTGTAGTACTTGTCGGGGAGCTCGTCAAGGTAAATCGTGTCCATTAGTTTGAGACCGAAGATGTCACAGGCGTGAAGGCCAAAAATCACGAAGGGCTCGACATCCTCGATGGCCTCCCTGTACTCCGCTTCCTTTATGTTGAACTCAAAGAGCTTTTCCCGTGGAAGGAAGAAGAACTTCTTAGGTGGCATTACCGTCCTGTTATAGTGGAACTCGACCTTTCTGACGTCGTCCACTTCCCTGAAGTCATAGACCCTCTCAGAGATCTTAAGCGGGGCATAGAGCTTGCCCCACTCCTTGAGCCTTTCAAGGAAGGCATGGGTGTTCTCCCTAGGGAGTTTAACATATCTCAAAGGCGTCACCTCCAATGAACATAACTATACGTGTGTTCATTTCTGTTCCCCCTCAACAGAGACTTAAACCGGTGCCTAAAAAAGCGTTTTTAAACCCGAAAATTCTAAACCAAAGGTTGAAGCACTCCCGTTTCATGCAGATTTGTGACGTCAAAATTTCTATCCCGAGAACCGTCAATCCGGTTAGTTGAATGAACCATTAACCATTTAAACCGAATCTTTAATTTAACTGGGGAAAAGTATGAAAGGAAGTGTGTTAGTTTTTATCCTGCTTCTCTCAATGCTGCCATTCGTGGGGGCCCAAGTGCACTGGAGCTGGACGTACAGTGACCAGTGCATAGTCTTTGGGATGGCCCTCAACGGGAGGGGTTATATCGGTCTCGCCTTTGGTTACTACGCTGAGCTTCTTGGTCCGGGTGGGAAACTGGTCTTCAAGGAACCCACGAGGGGGATAGCTTACACCGTGGGGGTGAGTGACAACAATGATGTCGTCATAGGAACTGAGGGGGACTGGATACAGTACTTTACCCCCAACGGTTCTTTAAAGTGGGAATACAAGGCGGCCGGGGCTATAGTCTCGGTAGACATATCCAAAGACGGGAAAACCGTGGTGGCCGGCGACAGCTCTGGATACGTCTACCTCTTCAGGAACGGGAAGCTGGTATGGAGGAAGAAGCTCGGGGGCTACGTCTGGAGTGTTGATCTGTTTAAGGACAGGATAGCTGTCGGCGTCGATTACAACGTCACAGCCCTGGATCTCTCAGGGAACGTTATCTTCTCCAGAAAATACGGTGGGTATACCAGAAAAGTGATAGGGAGCGATAGGGGCATCTACGTCCTGGTAGCTGCGAAGAACGGCAGCTGGAGTGAGGTTAAGAGAATAGGCTGGGACGGAAAAGAGTTCTGGAGCAGGCACTTCAACAATCTGATCCGGTCGATTGACTCCGATGGAAAGAATGTGGCGGTGGCCGGGGACATAGGTTACTTGGTGCTTCTCTCATCGAACGGAAGTATCATCTATAAAGTCCCGTTCTTGGTATCGACGCTTCAGGTGTCCACTGCTGGCGGCTATCTCCTCGCAGGGGGAGCAAGGGAGGCGATCTTCATCGCGCCGAACGGAAGTGTGCTCTGGAACGAGAGGTTCAACTGGAGCGTCCGGAACGTGGCCATCTCTAGGGACGCAAGCTTCCTGGTTGTTGGCTACGGCTATCACTCTATTGCCAACTGCCAGGAGGCGATAAACGCCCTGATGCTCAGGGGCACTGTGACCACGACCAGAGCACCAACAAAACCCTCCTTCCACATACCGGGGTTGCCCCTCCTGATAGTCCTAACAGCCGGTCTGGTGATCGTGGGGTTCCTTCTGCTGAAGGAGTTGAGAGAATGATAGAGGCTGTGGAACTGACGAAGAGGTACGGAGACTTCACGGCGGTTGACCACATCAGCTTTAAGGTCAGAAAGGGCGAGGTATTCGGTTTCCTCGGGCCGAATGGTGCCGGTAAAACCACAACCGTCAGGATGCTCTCAGGACTGACGACCGTAACCGAGGGTGAGGCCCATGTCAACGGCTACAACGTGAGAACCGAGAAGGTCAAGGTGAAGAAGAGCATAGGCGTCGTCCAGGATGTGTCCAACCT
>JALVUT010000326.1 GCA_027035445.1 Thermococcus sp. | reverse complement strand
ATGAAAAAAGGTTTATTACTTTCAGTAGTGGCTTCAGGATTTATTTTTGCGGGCGGAAATATCGCTCCAGTTCAACCAGTTGTTCCAGCAGCAGCAGCTCCAGCAGCTTGCGATTTTTGGGGTAGCGTAGGTTTTAGATATGATGACAACAAGCTAAGTGCAAGTGCTAATAGTTGGGGTTCAAAAGATAATGTAGCTTTTGCAACAGTTGTTTTAGGTGTTGAAAAAGATTTAGGTTATGGTTTCGGTTTTGGTACTGAGTTGGCAGGCGTTAAATTTTTTGATGGAAAGTTAAATTCACTTGGTGAGGGTGGAGCAGTTTCTAAGTTTTATGTAACTTATAAAAATGGTAATACTGCTGTTAAACTTGGTAGACAAGCTCTTCCAAAAGCAGTTAGCCCATGGGCATGGACTGATACAACTGTTGGTGTGTCAGATGTTACATTCAACGCGCTTACAGTAGTTAATACAGATATTGCAAACACAACATTAGTTGGTGCATGGGTACCTCAGTATTTCGTACCAAACAGTAACAACAAAATCAATGGATCTAACAAAGGTCTATTTATGGTAGCTGGTATCTATAGTGGTATCGCTAACACAACTTTAAGTTCAAGCATTTACTTTATGCCAAAAAATGGTGTTAATGGTAAAGCATTCTCTGTATGGGCAGCAGCAACAACTAAAGTTGATAACTTTGACTTAGGTTTACAAGCCGCATTTACTAAAGCAGATGCTGGTTCAATGGCTAATTTAGGTACAGGTACAAAATCTACATTTGGTATAGCAGCATACGCAGGTACTACATATGGTGATTTTGATGCAAAATTAACATTAGCATACATTAACGATGGTGATGGTAAACTTAACTTAACTGGTGACACAGGTGGTTTCTGGGGTACTGTAGGTTACTCTAACTTCGGTGATGAAGCTAACGGTGGTAAGCAAAAAATTGCTAAGTTAGACCTTGGTTATAAATTACCATACGGTAAACTATTTGCTGGTGTAGCTTATGACAAAACTTCAGGTACAGTTGGTGCTCAGCCATCAAAAGACCTAGCAGGAAGAATTGGTTATAGCTTCAAAGTATCTGGTGTACAAGCTAAAGTAGAGTATAGATATACTAAAAATACTGCAGCAAACAGCACTGTAACAAAAAGCCAAAAAATCAGAGTTGAAGGTATCTATAAGTTCTAATAACTTGTTATCTTAAACTTCTATCCTAAGCTTCGGCTTAGGAGCTTTTCATAATTAATTTATTCTCTTTCTAATTTTACTAATCTTTAAACTTAACAATAAAATATATATTATCTTTCTTTTAATTTAACCTACTACTCTATTTTGCTATAATTTTCCTATTATTAGACTAAAGTGTCTCAAAATTAAGGAATAAAATATGTCATCAAAAAAGCTACACTTAGTAAGCTTAGGTTGTAATAAAAATTTAGTAGATAGCGAAGTTATGCTAGGTCGCCTAGCTGAGTATGAATTAACTAACGAAGTTGATAG
>JALVUT010000325.1:424-1510 GCA_027035445.1 Thermococcus sp. | reverse complement strand
TCTGTAACTAAAGAGTATTTATCTAAAATTATAACTGCATTTTTAGTTGCTATGTTTATTAATGAATTAATATCGTATGCTACCTATTTTCATTTAATAAATATTGAGTATTGGAAAGCGAAAAAGTTACTCTACCATGAACTTACTTACAATAATCCAGCACCTATGAATCATACATTTTACTCTATTTTTTTAGTTGTTACAGTTTTTTTACTATTAACGCAACTATTTATAGAGAAAAATATTTTTATGAAAGCTTGGATTTTATTTTTTTTAGCAAGTTCTACTATAAATTTATTTGTCAATGGTGGAAGAACTGGGCAGTTGGCATTTATTTTAGCAAGTATTATTTATAGTATTACTTATTTTAGAGAAAAGATTAAATATATAATATTGATGTTCATAATATTAATTTCTATAATGATAAGTGCTTATAAGCTTAGTCCAAATTTTCACAATAGAATAAGTCAGGCAGTAGATAATATTAACTCTGTCTATAAAAATAGTAATTATAATACTTCTTGGGGTTCTAGAATTGCTTTAGATATGGTCTCTTGGAAATATTTAAATCAAGATATTAAACACTTTATTTTGGGGGCAGGTGCAGGAGACGCAAAAAAAGAGATATTGAAATTTAGTAAAAAATATCCAAATCTTAAAAGCGCTATTTGGCAAAAAAAACACCTACATAACCAATATTTCCAGTTTTGGGTAGATGGCTCTATTTTCGCACTACTTCTATTTTTGTATATGCTATATATAATACTAAAAATAGATACACCTCATAAGGCACTTAAATATGCGATAACGACAGCTTTTATGTTTGCTTTTATCTCCGATGTATTTATATATAGAACAACCAGCTATATATTATTCTTATTTATTACAGCAATACTTACAATACAAGCAAGGGAGAGTTATGAATAGTGCTACTTATATACTATTTTTACTACTAACAGCTATTGTAAAAATTACTCCACAAAAAAGTTTAAAAAATAGTAGCGATGTACTTGCAACATTTGTATGGCATATAGATATTTTTAGAAAAAAGGTAGTTTTAAAAAATTTAGAAATTGCATTCCCTAA
>JALVUT010000325.1:0-414 GCA_027035445.1 Thermococcus sp. | reverse complement strand
CAAAAAAAACACCTACATAACCAATATTTCCAGTTTTGGGTAGATGGCTCTATTTTCGCACTACTTCTATTTTTGTATATGCTATATATAATACTAAAAATAGATACACCTCATAAGGCGCTTAAATATGCGATAACGACAGCTTTTATGTTTGCTTTTATCTCCGATGTATTTATATATAGAACAACCAGCTATATATTATTCTTATTTATTACAGCAATACTTACAATACAAGCAAGGGAGAGTTATGAATAGTGCTACTTATATACTATTTTTACTACTAACAGCTATTGTAAAAATTACTCCACAAAAAAGTTTAAAAAATAGTAGCGATGTACTTGCAACATTTGTATGGCATATAGATATTTTTAGAAAAAAGGTAGTTTTAAAAAATTTAGAAATTGCATTCCCTAA
>JALVUT010000324.1 GCA_027035445.1 Thermococcus sp. | reverse complement strand
CCCAGTTCCCTAAAATCAACAATAAAGGTGGGTGAAAAGATGGGAGTGGAGGAAATTCCGAAGGAAACCCTGTTGAAGATGTACAGAACCATACACAAAATCCGAACCTACGAAGAAACGCTTGCAAAGTGGTACTACGAAGGAAAGAGCCCGCGCTTTGACATATCTGCCGGCCCGATTCCGGGGGAGCTACACCTCTCCTCGGGCCAGGAATCGGCTGCTGTCGGTATGTGCATACATCTCAAGCCCGAAGATGCCGTAATCGGCACCCACAGGGCACATCACTTTGCCATAGCTAAAGGTGTGGATCTGAAGAAAATGACTGCAGAAATCTTCGGGAAGGCAACAGGCTTATCAGGAGGAAAAGGCGGCCATATGCACCTATTTGATGTGAGCAAGAACTTCAGCTGCAGTGGTATTGTTGGTGCCAGCTTCCCGCAGGCCGTCGGCGTCGGAATCGCTGCCAAACTGAAGGGAGAGGACTACGTGGCAGTCGCTGTCGGTGGAGACGGTGCCGCCAATCAGGGGACGTTTCACGAAGCGCTGAATCTGGCCGCAGTCTGGAAACTGCCCGTTATATTCCTGATAGAGGACAATGGCTGGGCCATCTCGGTTCCCAAGGAGAAATCCACGGCAGTTGCAAAGAACAGCGAGAGAGCAAAGGCCTATGGCATCCCTGGGGTAAGCGTCGACGGTGCAGATGTTATAGCGGTCTATGAGGTGGCAAAGGAAGCCGTTGAAAGGGCGAGGAGAGGTGAGGGCCCGAGCCTCATAGAGGTCAGAACCTACAGACTGAGGGGACATTTTGAAGGCGACCCGCAGCTCTACAGACCCAAAGAGGATCTTGAACTGGCGAAGGAGAAAGACCCATTACGGAACTTTGAGAAGCTCCTGCTTGAAAAGGGAATCGCCACCGAGGAGGAATTGAGCAGGATTAGAGAGGAGAACGAAAAAGAAGTTCAAGAAGCTATTGACTTTGCGCTGAAGAGTCCATACCCGGAGCCTGAAGAAGCCCTGAAGGGCGTTTTTGCAGGGGGTGATTGATATGGCTAGGAAACTCCCGATGTATAAGGCTATATCTGAAGCCATTGCTCAGGAGATGGAGCGCGACGAGAACGTCTTCGTCATGGGTGAAGATATAGGGGCATACGGAGGAATATTTGGGGCTACCAGCGGTCTCCTTGAGAAGTTCGGTTCCGAAAGGGTCAGAGACACTCCAATAAGCGAATCCGCCTTCATCGGCGCAGCTCTGGGTGCGGCATCAAAAGGCATGAGACCGATTGTTGAACTTATGTTCGTGGACTTCTTCGGGGTAGCGATGGATCAGATATACAACCACATAGCAAAGGCTCACTACATGTCGGGTGGACAGGTTAAGATGCCCATAGTTATAACCACAGCCATCGGGGGTGGCTACAGCGACGCTGCCCAGCACTCCCAGTGCCTCTACGGGCTGTTTGCCCATGTCCCAGGTCTCAAGATAGTTATACCTTCAAACTCCTACGATGCGAAGGG
>JALVUT010000323.1 GCA_027035445.1 Thermococcus sp. | reverse complement strand
AGAAGGACAGTGAAGGGAACGAGATACCACCGAGCCACAAGAACGCGCGCTTTACCGTCTCGCTTGAGCACTTCCCGAACGCTGACCTCGAGGCCCTTGAAAACCCGTGCGGCGTTGAGGTTGGCGGTATAATATTCGGCGGCCGCGATAAGGACACCTGGCCGCCGGTGAGGGAGGCTTTCGACTGGAGGCATGGCATTATAACTATGGGTGCCGCACTGGAGAGCGAGACAACCGCAGCGACCCTCGGCAGGGAGGGTGTCCGTGCCTTTAATCCGATGGCAATCCTCGACTTCATGAGCGTCCACCTCGGCGACTACATAAGGAACTATCTCGACTTTGAGAAGCGCGTTAGAAGAACGCCGAAGATATTCGCCGTCAACTATTTCCTCCGCGATGAGAATGGGGAGTGGCTCAACCACAAGCTCGATAAGGGGATCTGGCTCAAGTGGATGGAGTTGAGGGTGCATGGAGATGTCGAGGCTATAGAAACCCCGATAGGGTATATCCCGAGGTACGGGGATTTAGCCAGACTCTTCAGGGAGGTCCTGAACAAGGAGTACACGAGAGAGGCATACGAGAAGCAGTTCACGGTAAGGGTTCCAGAGTTACTCGCCAAGATAGACCGCATTGAAAAAATTTACCGTGAGCAGGTGAAGGAGGTCTCGAAGGAGTTCTATGAGATACTTGAAACCGAAAGAAGGAGGCTTTCGGAGGCTGGAGAGAAGTACGGTGGCTACATAAGTCCCTTTGTCCTTGAATCCCCCTGAGCTTTTTCTACTCTTATTTTCGTCATTCGTCGAGTGGCAAGGCTTTTTAAGGCCTGTTTCGTTCTAGTATCACCTATAATGATACAGGTGATTCCAATGGTGGAAACCGATACTTGGGTATACGATGCAATCAAGAGGAAGCTACCACATCCCCTCCGGGGACTGGCCGATCTGGCTTACAACTACTGGTGGAGCTGGAACAGGCGTGCAACAAAGCTCTGGGAGTACATGGATCCGGAGCACTGGCGTGAGTATAAGAACCCTGTTAAGCTTCTTCTGGATCTTCCCGAAGATCGTCTTCTTGAACTTTTGAGGGACGACAACTTCATGAACCTTTACGAGCTGGTTATCGACCAGTTTGAGAGGTACATGAGTCCAGAATCGACTTGGTTCTCAACCAACTATCCAAAATGGGACAAGCCCATCGTCTACCTCTGCATGGAATATGGTATCAGCAGAAGCCTCCCAATATACTCTGGTGGGCTTGGAATTCTCGCAGGAGACCACGTTAAAACTGCTAGCGACCTCGGTCTACCCTTCATAGCCGTGGGGCTCCTCTACAAGCACGGGTATTTCCGCCAGGAGATTGATGCTGAAGGCAGACAGAGGGAGGTGTTTCCAGAATATCACCCGCAGGAGATGCCTATTAAGCCGATTCTTGACAGGGAGGGGAAGAGACTTTTGATTGAAGTCCCTGTTGGTGATGGATTCGTCTACGCCAGGGCCTTTGAGGTCAACGTGGGAAG
>JALVUT010000322.1 GCA_027035445.1 Thermococcus sp. | reverse complement strand
GTGAAAGGCAGGAGAATATGGGCTGGTACTGGCTGTACCTCGCCAGAAAAACCCTCTTTGAACACAAGTCCAGCATGTCCGCTTCAGACTGGAACAGAGCGTTTGAATACCTCATGCGTGCCGAGGGTAGCGACTGGTTCTGGTGGTACGGAAACGATCAAAACAGCGGTTTTGACCAGGGGTTTGGAAGGCTCTTCAAGGACAACCTTTACGAGATGTACAAACTCGCAGGAATAAACCCACCGAGCTACCTCTACGGTAACTACTTCCCGGACGGCCAGCCGTACGTGGTCAGAGCAACCGTCGGACTCACCAAGGATAAGAGGGCAACATACTCAAGCCTGAGCCCATACGCGGAGAACGTGAGCGTTTACTTCGACAGCAAAGGCTTCCACTTCATCGTGGGCGGGAACGTTTCAAACTTCGAGATAAGCCTGTGGAATCCCAACAGGTTCATAGGAAACACATTCACAGTGGGACAGCCGATTCCGAAGGAGCTGACCTACACGACGTTCCCGTACAGTGCCCAGAGCGTGGGGCTGATGATAACGACACATGTCGTGTACAAAAACGGAAAGGTCACACTGTACAACGCAACGGGATACAACACATACAGTAAGGTGGCGGAGCTCAACTCCACGGCCACCGCCGGCGGGGTTGAGGTGACGGTTCCATTCAAATACATCGAGAACCCAACCGACGTTTACTTTGCGGTCTCAACACTCCACAACGGCAACCTCTCAGTTATAACAACGCCCGTGGAACTGAAACTACCGAAGCAGGTTAAAGGAGTTGTTCTCGTCGACATCAAAGACCCGATTGGTGATGATCATGGGCCTGGAACCTACACGTACCCAACGGACAAAGTCTTCAAACCCGGAGTATTCGACCTCACTAGGTTCCAGCTCATACAGCAGGAAGACGACTACATGATGATATTCTACTTTAGGAATCTTGGGGGTAACCCGTGGAACGGGCCGAACGGTTTCAGCCTGCAAATGATTGAGGCATACTTCGACTTCAAAAAAGGAGGCAACACATCAGCAATAAAGATATACAAAAACGGACCAGGATCAAACGTCAAACTCGACCCCAAACACCCATGGGATCTCGCGATAAGGGTTCAAGGGTGGGCAGATTACATAGTGCTGTCCAATGGAACAAAGATACAGAACGCCCTTAAAATCTCAGTCGACCCGACGAAGAACGCCATTATAGTAACGATGCCCAAGGAGTACATGAAGCTTAACATGAGCTACGGCCTCTATGGGACAGTACTGGTCGGTTCCCAGGATGGTTACGGAATAGACAACTGGCGTGACGTTGCCGTTAAAGCCTCACAATGGAAGATAGGAGGGGGAAACCCGGACGCGATAATAGCCGGGGTTGCCCCAAGGGTTATGGACCTCCTGGCCCCACCGGGATTCAAACCAACCCAAGAACAGCAGCTCAGCTCATACAGCACAAACAAGAGCGAACTTGCCACGGTGGACATGATACCAATGATACCGCCGGCCATAGTGGTTAACGATCCGGTCGGTGATGATCATGGGCCCGGAACCTACACGTACCCAACGGACAAAGTCTTCAAACCCGGAGTATTCGACCTCACAAAGTTCGTGATGATGAAGGGCAAGGAGTACTGGACGCTCGAGTTCTACTTTAGGAATCTTGGGGGTAACCCGTGGAACGGGCCGAACGGTTTCAGCCTGCAAATGATCGAAGCGTACTTCGACTTCAAAAAAGGAGGCAACACATCAGCAATAAAGATATACAAAAACGGACCAGGATCAAACGTCAAACTCGACCCCAAACACCCATGGGATCTCGCGATAAGGGTTCAGGGATGGGCAGACTACATAGTGCTACCCAACGGAACAAAGATACAGAACACCCTTAAAATCTCAGTTGACCCGACAAAGAACGCCATCATAGTCAAGGTTCCCATTAAGTACCTGAGCGTTGGGAGCTATGGGCTCTACGCTGCCGTTCTCGTTGGCTCCCAGGACGGTTACGGAATAGACAAGTGGCGTGATGTAGCTGTTAAAGCCTCACAATGGAAGATCGGGGGAGGAGACCCGAATGCGATAATAGCCGGGGTTGCCCCAAGGGTTATGGACCTCCTGGCCCCACCGGGATTCAAACCAACCCAAGAACAGCAGCTCAGCTCATACAACGTGAACACCAGCAGCCTCGCAACGGTCAGAATGGTGACACTCATAAACGGTACGGGGGCTGAAATGCCCACCACATCAACGACCTCATCCAGCACTGCAACCACCACGTCGAGCCCCACACCGAGCCAGACCACCACGTCGAGCACATCCACCAGCCCAACACCATCCCCAACCAGCAGCCCAAGCACCTCCAGTGCCACATCGACCACACCAACTTCAACATCTACCAGCTCCGGCAGAAGCATCTGCGGTCCGGCTGCGCTGCTCGTCCTTGCACTCATACCCCTCCTCCTTAGATGGCGGAGGCGCTGATTTTTTATTTAATTTTGAGGTGGTAGCATGGCTGGGGTTAAGCTCGTTGGAATCTGGAAGCAGTTTGGGGAGGTTACGGCGGTTAAGGACATGAACCTCCACATAAAAGACGGGGAGTTCATGATACTCCTCGGACCGAGTGGCTGCGGTAAGACTACGACACTCAGAATGATCGCCGGCCTCGAAGAACCAACGAAGGGACAGATCTACGTCGGGGACAAGCTCGTAGCCGACCCGGAGGGAGGTGTCTTCGTCCCCCCGAAGGACAGGGACATTGCCATGGTATTTCAGAGCTACGCGTTATACCCCCACATGACGGTCTACGACAACATAGCCTTTCCGCTCAAGCTCAGGAAAATACGGAAGGAGGAAATAGACCAGCGCGTGAGGGAAGTTGCTGGAATGCTTGGACTGACAGAGTTGCTCAGGAGAAAACCAAGAGAACTGAGCGGTGGTCAGAGGCAACGTGTGGCCCTCGGGAGGGCCATAATCAGAAAACCGCAGGTCTTCCTCATGGACGAGCCACTTTCAAACCTCGACGCGAAACTGAGGGTAAAAATGCGCGCCGAACTCAAGAAACTGCAGCGCCAGCTTGGCGTCACGACGATATACGTGACTCACGATCAGGTTGAGGCAATGACGATGGGTGACAGGATAGCCATAATCAACCACGGGGAGCTCCAGCAGGTTGGGACTCCGGAGGACGTCTATGACAGGCCAGCGAACATGTTCGTCGGCGGATTCATTGGGTCTCCACCGATGAATTTCCTGGACGCGACTGCTACCGAGGACGGTTTCCTGGATTTTGGAGAATTCAGGCTCAAACTCCTCCCCGACCAGGTGACGGTACTCAGGGAGCAGGGACTGCTCGGGAGGGATGTTGTATTCGGAATAAGACCCGAGGACGTTTACGATGCGATGTTCGCGCAGGTGAAGGTCCCCGGGGAGAACATGACCACTGTTAGAATAGAGATCATCGAAAACCTCGGTGGGGAGAAGATCACCCATCTCCGGGCCGGCAACTTAACACTCCTGGCCAAGTTCCCGGCTGAATCAAGGGTCCGGGAGAACACCGATGTCGACGTCGTCTTCGACATGAAGAAAGCCCACATATTCAACAAGAAAACTCAAACGGCAGTGTTCTGACCTTCATTTTATAATTTTACTTTTAAGGGGGCAATCATTTTAAGGGGGCTTCCCAAGGTTCTCCATGCCGATCGAAGATTTCGCGGATTTTCTTCTGGAAAACACCAGGGGGCAACTGACGGAGGTGGGTATAGGGTTCCAGTTCAAAGTGGCCCTGCGGCTTATTGAGCGGGGGAGGGACGTTACAGCCGTTGACCGGAACCCAAGGGCCGTTGAGAAGGCCAGGGCGCTTGGTATAAACGCGTACGTGGACGATATCTTCCGTCCCAACCTTGGGCTGTATGAAAGGTCTCAGGCGCTGTACAGCGTCAGACCGACCCCGGAAATCATCAGACCGATTCTGAAACTTGGCAGGAGCCTCGGAGTACCGGTTTTCATACTGCCCCTTACGGGTGACACGGTGCCCCGTCCCATGAGACTCATAAACTTTAGGGGACTGGCAATCTACACCACCAAACCTATTTAAAGCGACCTCCAACTAGTTACGGTGATACTATGGGGCTCTTCGGGACTGCAGGTATCCGCGGGACGCTCTGGGAGAAGGTAACCCCCGAGCTTGCATTGAACATTGGCATGGCCATTGGAACCTACACTACCGGGAAGGCCACGATCGCACGGGATGGGAGAACCTCCAGCACAATGCTACGCAATGCCCTCGTTTCCGGACTTCTTGGATCAGGCATGGAGGTGATCGACTTCGGCCTCACCCCCACACCCACCCTGGCATGGGGAACCAACCGCTACGGGGACGCTGGGGTCATGATAACCGCAAGCCACAACCCCCCGACGGACAACGGCATCAAGGTGTTCAACGGCAACGGCACCGAGTTCTACACCGAGCAGGAGGAGGAACTTGAGGGGATAGTTTTATCCGGAAACTACAGAAGGGCAAAATGGGACGAGGTGAAGAAAGTTCAGCCCATGGATATTATCGACGAATACATAAACGCCGTCCTGGACTTCGTGGAACATGAAACCGGTTTGAAGATCCTGTACGACGGTGCCAACGGCGTGGGGAGTCTCGTCGCGCCGTACCTCCTGCGTGAGATGGGGGCAGGAGTGGTGAGCATCAACGCCCACGTTGACGGGCATTTCCCGGGGAGGAAGCCGGAACCGCGCTACGAGAACATAGCCTACATCGGTGCACTGGTCAGGGAGCTTGGTGCAGATCTGGCGATAGCCCAGGACGGGGACGCGGACAGGATAGCCGTCTTCGATGAGAGGGGCAACTATGTTGATGAGGACACCTTGATAGCCCTCTTTGCAAAGCTTTATACCGAGAAACACGGCGGCGGAACCGTTGTCACTTCAATAAACACTGGGTCAAGGATAGACGACGTCGTTGAAAACGCGGGGGGAAGGGTCCACCGTGTGCCTCTTGGCCAGCCCCACGATGGAATCAAAAGATACAACGCAATCTTTGCGGCGGAGCCCTGGAAGTTCATCCACCCGCGGTTCGGGCTCTGGATAGACAGCTTCATCACTATGGGCCTTCTGATACGGCTCATAGACGAGGAAGGAAAGCCTCTCTCGAGAATCATAGCGGAGAATATCCCCACGTACTACCTGACCAAGAGGAACGTGAAGTGCCCGGACGAGCTAAAGAGCTATGTAGTTGAAAGAGTCAGCCGAGTACTTGAGGACCGACTCACCGGAGAAATAAAAGAGATTCTCACGGTCTCCGGCGTCCGCTTCAACCTCAACGACGGCTCCTGGGTACTGGTCAGACCGAGCGGAACAGAGCCTAAGGTACGGGTCGTTGTGGAGGGCCCCAGTGAAGGGAGAAGGGATGAGCTGTTTGAAATGGCATACCGGGTGGTCAGCAAAGCCGTTGAAGATGCATTGAGTAGGAGGAAAAGGTAAAACTCAAACAAACCTCGCGGGCCGCATCGTCCTGACGTTTATCTCATCGTTTTTGAGCATTACTTTGAAGCCCTCCTTTGCTATGTAGGTCTTCACTCCGGTTACGGTTTCAAGGTATTTGGCCTCCTTGTAGGGATTGGCAAAGTGCATTTTCATGCCGATGTGGTTCATTATAAGAACCTCTGGCTTCTTTCGCATGTTCTTGAGCATCTCAACCGCATCATCGGTGCTCATGTGGTAGGGTATACCCATATCCCTCGGCCGGGTTATCGCCGCTATCAGAACCCTGGAGCCATCATGCCATCTGAGGAGATCCTCAAAGTAGGCCGTGTCGGGGATGTATGAAATATCCCCATAAACAGTTTCCATCCTGAACCCTATCGTCGTCGGGTCGGAGTGCTGGCAGGGGGTTATAAGGAGCTCCTCCTCCCCAAGCGCAATCTTGTTGCCGGGCTCAGGCGTGTGAACACTCTCAAGGACGTCAATATGGTACCCGCTGACTGCCGGAGTGTGGGCCTCATCCCCGTAGACGACGCTTTTGGACGCTATCAAAGTCCCCCTCCTCTTAAGCGCCCCTCCCGTCATGGCCTCAATCATGACCTCAAGGTCGTTGCAGTGGTCAACGTGCCTGTGGGAGACAAAGATCGCGTCGAGCCTCCTGGGGTCGAGCTTGTAGCGCCAGCTCCTCACAAGCGCACCGGGCCCGGGGTCGACGTAGAGGTTTTTGCTGGCCCTTATATGGAACCCCCCGGTGGAGCGGAACTGGGTGATAGTTATGAACCTGCCCCCACCACTCCCCAGGAACGTTATCTCTATCAACTCAACACCTCCCTTCCTTCTGCGGATGTTTAACTATTCTCCGGGGGGTATATAAGCTATTGCCCGGCTGGACGGGGAGCACGGGGCAGGAAAACCGCTGTTTAATAGGGTGTACCGTACCTCAGAGGCCGCCGGATAAAGGGACATACCTCATGGATTTAAAAGGACACGATCAAACTGAAAATGGTGGTACCCATGACCGAAAGCCTTGAGAACGTTGTCAGGGAGGTGGAGGGGCTCCGTGATAGGATGACGGAGACCCTCATGGAACTTGTGAAAATCCCCGCACTGAGTCCGGACTACGGTGGGGAGGGAGAATACGACAAAGCCCGGAGGATCCTGGATATCATAAAGGACTGGCCCTTTGACAGGGTGGAAGTCTATGAAGCCCCGGACCCCAGGGCCAAGAACGGGGTGAGGCCGAGCATCATAGCGTACTACTACGGCGAGAAGGGGGAGAAGAGCCCGCGTCTGTGGATGCTCTCCCACATGGACATCGTACCTCCCGGAGATCTGAGCAAGTGGACGGTCACAGAGCCTTTCAAGCCCGTCATCAAGGACGGTAAGATCTACGGCAGGGGGAGTGAGGACAACGGCCAGAGCCTGGTTGCAAGCCTCTACGCCGTGAGGGCCCTAATGAACCTTGGAGTAAGGGGCAAACGTACGGTAGTGCTCGCGTTCGTTGCTGACGAGGAAACAGGCAGCAAATACGGCGTCGAGTGGCTCATGGAAAACCACCCGGAGCTCTTCAGGAAAGATGACCTGGTCCTCGTCCCGGACGGGGGAAACGAGGACGGAACCTTCATCGAGGTGG
>JALVUT010000321.1 GCA_027035445.1 Thermococcus sp. | reverse complement strand
GATCACCCACGAGACTGCGACGATCAACGCGGGGATTGGAAGTGTTGAGATAGAGGGGTATACTGAGATAGTCTACAGCGGCTGGGCTCGTATAAGAAGACTGCCGCTCCGCGAACTGCCAAGGCTTGAAGCCGGACAGAGGTTTAAGGTCGTCGAGAGCAAGAGGTGGAAGGCCCCCAAAGTCCAGCTGTACAACCAGGGTGATATCATAGCCATGATGAAAGGAAGGAAGATCGGCAGACCCTCCACGTACGCCAAGATAGTCAAGACCCTTTTGCAGCGTTACTACGTTATAGAAACCCGTGGAAGGAAGAAACTACTGCCAACGGAACAGGGGATGAAGGTGTATCACTACCTCATGCAGAGATACAGGGATCTCGTGGACGAGGAGAAGACGAAGGAACTGGAGGGGGTAATGGACCTGATAGAGGAAGGCAAGGAAGATTACCAGAAGGTACTTCAGGAATTATACGTTGAACTAAAAAAATATATTCAGATAAATATATAACTACATGTTAAATAATAGAATAATCCTATTCCTTCACAGGCTTACTGTGGCCACCGTAGGTTTGCCATTCTAGAGCACCAAAACTTTTAAAATCCCCTATGTAGTAAAAGTAGTGCATGACCATGCAACATCCATAACATCTCCAAAAGTTACTCTCTTTAGCAGGAATGTGTTCAGGCAAAACTGAAGATTAATAGGAAAAAACTTATATCCTATAGGTCCCATATATAGGATTGAAAAATATGGTGGTGGTAAAAATGGTGAAGGACAGAATGGTAGAGCTCCTTCAGGAGCACTTTGAGTTGAACCTCTACGAGGCAAGGGCGTACGTGGCACTGGTTGGCTTTGGCGTTCTTACGCCGGCCGAGCTCGCCAGTGTTTCCGAGGTTCCAGCCCCGAGGACCTACGACGTTCTCAGAAGTCTTGAGAAGAAGGGCTTCGCCATAAGCCAGCCCGGAAAGGTCAACAAGTACAGGCCGGTCCACCCGGAGAACATTCTTGACAAGTTCATCCAGGACTGGCAGGGACGCATCGCCGAAGAGCTTGAGGCCAAGAAGAAGGCAAAGGAAGAGCTCCTTGAGCTCATGACCCCCCTGATAGAGACCGAGATTCCAAAGTACGGCGTTGAGAGGGTCTGGGTCGTAAGGGGCATAAGGAATGCCACGCTCAAGACCAAGGAGATGTTCGAGGATGTTAAGGAACAGGTTCTCCTTGCGGATGACGGCTACATAGCGGTCAACCTCGAAAGCGATCTCATCAAGGCCGTTGACAGGGGCGCCAAGGCCAAGGTGCTGGTTACGGAACCAATCCTCCAGAGGCTGAAGACCTCCAAGATCATGGACTACTACAAGAATGACAAGCTTGAGCTCAAGGTCATCGACAAGCTCGACCTTCCGATGCTCATCTGCGACGAGGAGGTGTTCTTCGCCCTCGAGGACATGGCGGCTCGCTACTTCAACTACGAGACCCAGATATGGATCAAGGACTTCCGCGTTAAGGCCCTGTTTGAGGGCAAGTTCAACGAGTACTGGGAGAAGGCCAAGAAGGCCTGATTTTCTATCTTTCCATATTTTGAAAAAAAGAAGAACGGTCTAACGCCTTCTAACCTTCTGTGCAACAAGCACAGCCGTTGCCAGCAAGACTAAAAAAGCAGGTCCGCAGATGCTCTTTTTGGTGGGTGTTGAGGTTTTGGTTGCACTTGAGTATGGGGAGGAGGTGTTCTCTCCAGTGCTTGGTGATGTTCTAGTCGTGTTCGCCGGTTTAATCGGAATAACCGTTCCCTTGCTGGTGTTCGTGCTATATGGTGTGGTGTTCTCTCGAACGGTCGTTTGGGTAGTGGTCTCATTTGAAGCAGTGTTTCTTGGGGTGGTAGCTATCTTGCAGACCGTCAAGTTGACGATTTTAACATTTTTGGGGAGCCAGAAGCCGGTCAACCCGCTTGTGGTGTTGATGTAGAAGAATGTCACGTTCTTTACCCGATCGTCCTTTGTGAGCACGAAGTAAACTGGGAACTTTGAAGAATTTGGAACGAAGTGGGGATACTTTCTTATCCATGGTCTAACGTAAGAGGAATTGAAGACGCTGGAGCTTGCACCGACGAAAAAGTCAGCCGATAAGATTAGTGGAGCAGATTTAGTCTTATTATCAATCTTGATCCAAGTACCGTTGACGAAAATCATTCCAGCCCGGAACTCATGTGGAACTACGATTTTCCATCCGTTTATGGTTTCTTTCATTCCTTTCGTTGGAAACTCCGCCAGACTAACGTTGCTCTGCTCGACGCAGAAGTTATTCAGATTGAGGTGGTAAACGTATTTCTTGTTAAAGCTTTCAACGGTTTCTGGAGAGTATGCGGAGAGGCTCACGTTAACATACCAAGAGCCGTTGGCATAGTAAACCCAGTTGAAGTAAACGTAAGTTATGTTTTTGGGGGCGTAAGACGGCAGGGACGCCTCCAACGCGGGAGTAAGGTTGAGGAGGTAGAGAGTAGAACCGTTATAATATAAAAGATTATCGTACACGTCGTAAACCTCCGCCCAGCAGTTTTCCATCATACCGCAGGTAATGCCGTAGTTATCGACCTCCACGTCAATCAGGGCGCTGGTTCCATTTGAAAAGACCGAGTATCCCACCTCGTAGAGAAAGCCACCTTGCTTTATGTAATAAGTTGCTGAGACGGAGCTGGTGAGGAAAAGGAGAAGAAGAATGAGAATCACCAGTCTGGACATTTTGATCTCACCTTATCAACGACTCTCAGGTCTGTGCCGAAGTAGTAGGCCCTGGTTGTGAATGCACCGGGCTTACTTCGAGAATGGCTTTATAGTAGTCACAGGCGCGGTTAATGCACTCTTCTTCTGTTTCTGGAGTGGGGGTTTCATCACAGCCTACTTGTTCGTGGAACGTATCATTCTCCCACCATCCCTGAGTGCTTTTGCAGTATGCGCAGTTACTTTTTTCACCAATTATGCTGTTGTCGGCCTCCATTTCAATGGAGAGTCCATTGTTTGCCATCCATTCCACACGACGGACGAGTTCCTGGAACGTGTATTCACTACCATCACTAAGTTTGGTAGTCTGATAGTAATGAGGCTGAACAAACACCTGATTAAAATACCCCGCAAGAGTGGGAATAGCACAAAAAGTCTTTACCTGATCCATAGTCCTATCTCCAATCGTGGGAATCCAAATGAGTTCTTGGCCGTGATTGTGAATGTAACGGGACATGTCTCTAATGAAGGCTTTGTGATCATCTACGTATTCTTTCGTATTGGCGTTACACATTGGGCTGAAGTAATCTACAAAGTTGGGGTCGTGCTTTGTGGCTTGGAGGCAGCTCTCGTAGCTCCAGTAGAAGCCGAGTCTGTTGCCGTCAATCACGCTCAGAACACCGTCAATCCATTTCTTCCAGTACGAGTTAGCGAAACCTTTGGACGGGTCGTCCCTTAACTCACCATCGCCATAGCTGAAGGGTATTGTAATGTAATACTTTATTGAGTCAACGTGTGACATAATCCAGAGGGCTAAATAGCGACCATCCTCGTACCCGTCTCCACTGTACTTGATTCCCCTCCCTCCACCACCAAGGAAAACAACCCTGTAAAAACCCCTGTCCTTGAACCACTGAACTACCTCATAGTAAGAAGTTGGCTCTCTCCCCCCAAGAGTCATCCTCGACTCATAAGTACCAAGCTTTTCATTCCACCGAACCCACCACAAACCAAACCTCGACATAAAGAACCACCAATCTCGAGTAGTTATCCAATGTATAAAAACCTTTCCGTTAAACAAATGAATTTAAAACGTCCTAAAAGTTCCAAGATAAGTCAAATTTAAGGAGAAGTAATAAATCACAACATCCCCTTCATGGATTTAGGTTAACCCTCCATACCCTCAATCTTTCTCTTCCAGTTCCCCGGCTTCCTGAAGTCCTTCTCGGTGTAGAGGCTCTCCTTCTTGAGTATCCCCCTTGCCGCCAAGAGGCCGGTTGCGGCGGCGTTAACGATGTCCCTGCTCAAACCAGCGCCGTCTCCAGCCGCGAAGATGTTTTTAATGCTCGTCTCAAGGTTTTCGTTTACTTCGGCGCGCATTGCGTAGTACTTTATCTCCGGGGCGTAGAGCAGGGTGTGGTCGCTTGCAACACCAGGCAGAACGCGGTCGAGCTTCTCAAGGCCCTCTACTATGTTGGTGACGACACGGTGTGGCAGGGCCATGGCTATATCCCCGGGTGTCGCGTATTTGAGTGTTGGCTCAACGTCACTCCGCCCTATCCGTATCCACGTGCTCCTTCTTCCCTTCTTTAGATCTCCGAGGCGTTGGATTATCGGCTTTCCTCCGCCTATTGTAGTTGCCAGTTGCGCTATGCTCCTGCCGTAGGCTGTCGTGTCTTCAACCGGCTCCGTCAGCTCAATCCTGCTCAGGAAGGCGAAGTTCGTGTTGTTGCTCTTCTTCTCGTGCATCGAGTGACCGTTTACTCCAACGTAGCCGTCGTAGCGCTCCTCGACGACGAAGCCGTTTGGATTCGTGCAGAAAGTTCTCACAAAGTCGTCATAAGTGTCGGTGTATATATGGAACTTGGGGTCGTGGTTTATGCTCGTTATCGGCTCCATCACTATCGCTGGAACCTCAACGCGGACGCCGACGTCTATTGGCCCGTGTCTCGCCTTGAGGCCTATCCTCCGTGCCACATCATGGAACCAGTCCGCCCCCCCGCGACCGGGGGCAACAACAATGTACCTGCCCCTGATATCGAAGACGTCCTTTCCGCGTTTGAGCTTCACCCAGCCCTTCCCGAACTCCAAAGCTTTGGTCCAGAGGAGGAATTTCACGCCCTTATTTTCTAGGTGGCGTTTTATATCTCCCACCACTGCAGGGGTTCTGTCGGAACCGATATGACGCTGGATTATCGGGATAAACCTGACGCCGGCCTGGGCCGCCCTCTGCTCCCAGTAGCGAACCTGCTCCGGGTCGCCCTTGAAGAGGTTCCTCGGGGTGTGATGTCTTATAAAGATCTGATCAACCTCCCAGACAAGCTGCCAAGCGTAGTTTTCGTCGTTTGTCAGTTCACTTAAATCGCCTCCGATGTCCGGCCTGAGGTTTATTGTACCGTCACTCAGGCCACCTGCGCCGCCGACACCGCTCATTATGTGGCAGGGCTGGCACCCTATGCAGTGGCCGAGTTCATACATGGGACAGATGCGCTGGTCGACGTCTCCACCCTCGTCGATTATCAAGATCTTAAAACTGCTCCTCTCCACGAGTTCATAGGCCGTAAAAAGACCGGCAGGGCCGGCACCTATAATCACAACGTCGTAGGTTTTTCCGTTCTCCTTTCCAGAAACCATACTTCCCTTACCGGAGTTTAAGGATCGTCCCTTAAAAGCTTTTTGGCAAATTTTTGGTTAATCTTTGGGAGTTACTAACACTGAATTGACTTCATCCAGTTAATCCCGTACGACGACTTAGATGTCATTTTATGTACACCGAAATCCTTAAATGTACCAAGAACCCATATAATGTACAGGTGGGTTAATGGAGGGGAAACCTGGTGAGGCAAAATCGAACAAAACGAGGATGCTTCACACCAAGAAACGCCTTCTTCAGCTCCAGAGGCGGGAGGAGCTGAGTCATAATATCCGTTACATCTCCAAGGTACCGGTACGGATTGTGATGAACCGGGAGGTTCTGAAGCTTCATCCCTCCGATTCCCTGTCCAAACTCGTCTACGAGCTGAGGGGAGAGAAGAGCTGCGCTGTCGTTGTTGATGGGAAGGACCATCTCAAGGGGTTTATCACCATGAAGGATCTGCTCCATTTCTTCCAGCCGCCAAAGAGGTACTCCATAGTGGGCATCAGTATGCTTAAGAGATACTCGATGAACCGCACATCACACGTGAAGGACATAATGGTGAAGAAACCAATTACAATCTCAGTTGAAGAGAACCTCGGTAAGGCAATAGGACTGATGATAGAGACCGGGAAACATCACCTGCCCGTTGTGGACGGTGAGGGGAAGGTTCACGGCATCATAGAAGTCAGAGACATAATCCGGTTGGTGCGTATTGTATCCTCATGATGTCGCATTGAAACTGGGGATGTGAACTGTGGACATCTTCCTGGAGCTGGCACTGATACTGGTAATCGCAAAGCTGTTTGGATATTCTACAGTTCGTCTTGGCTTTCCAGCGGCGCTCGGCCAGCTTGTGGGAGGGATCCTGATAGGCCCGTCGTTGCTGGATCTCGTTGGATACGATGAGGGCGTCAAACTCCTTGCGGAACTTGGGGTAATCATGCTGCTCTTTCTGGCGGGTCTTGAGACGGACATCGAGGAGTTCAAGCA
Source organism: Thermococcus sp. (assembly GCA_027035445.1). The sequence continues at coordinate 21,069 of JALVUT010000321.1, read as the reverse complement.
CGTGGGGCTAACGGCTTTTATAGTCGCCTCCCTCGGTGTCTTTGTGCCATTTATCCTCGGCTATCTGGTTGCCGTGGCATGGGGCTACTCAAACGTTCAGTCACTTTTCCTCAGTGGCGTTCTAACGGCGACGAGCGTTGGCCTGACCACGGGCATCCTTATGGAAGTGAAGAAGCTCCGCAGTCGGGTAGGGACAACTATTCTGGCCGCCGCGGTAGTTGACGACGTCCTCGGCATCATCGTGCTCACCATATTGGTCGGGATAAACACACGGGGGAGCGTCTATGCTAAGGACCTCCTCATAATCCTCGGTGAGGTCGTTGTTTACTTCACGCTCGGCCTTCTTCTAGGGCATCCGGCTGTCAAAAGGGCCCTTAAAGCCTCTGAGAAAATCACGCTTCCCGAGACAGTCACGGCGATGGCAATAGCGATAATGCTGATCTTTGCATACCTGGCGGAGCGGTTTCAGATTGCGGGTATAACAGGTGCCTATCTCGCGGGGATACTGGTGGCGGGAACCGATGAGGCCAAAAAGGTCACTAACAAGACGATGACGATTGGGTATTCCCTCTTCATCCCCATATTCCTCGTCAGCATAGGAGTTGAGAGTGACGTGAGGGTTTTAGCACAGGCCGGAACCTTTGCCCTGATCTACGCCCTGGTGGCGATAGCAGGCAAGGTTATTGGTTGTGGCCTGGGGGCATTCCTCTCGAAGTTCACCCCCGTGGAGTCGTTCCAGGTCGGTATAGGGATGATACCCAGAATGGAGGTGGCGCTCATCATGGCGAACGTTGCACTCGATGAAGGGGTATTCACCAGCGGTGTCTTCTCCATTCCAGTCACGATGGTCTTGATAACCACCATAGTAACGCCTTTTCTCCTGAAGTTGGCGTTTTCCAGGGAATGATGCGGGGATTTGAATGACGTCGATAGCGTTGCAGGTATCCACCCGCTCACAGTGCCGCCCCTTAACCCCATGAAACGTCAGAAATCTTGGGCTAACCTTTTAACCCCTTCCACTTTTTCTCGGAGAGGGGATTTAGAATGAAGCAGAGAATCGAGAGAGTGAAGGGAACGCGGGACCTGCTCCCTGAGGAAACGGCGGAGAGGAGGTGGGTCTTTGAGAGAATGAGGAACGTCTTCGAAAGATATAACTTTTATGAGGTTCTCACGCCAACCTTTGAATACACGACACTCTTCCAGCTGAGAAGCGGCGAGGAGGTGGTACAGCAGCTCTACGCCTTTGAGGATAAAGGGGGCAGAAACATCTCCCTTCGCCCGGATATGACATCAAGCGTGGCAAGACTCTACGTCAGCCAGTTCCAGAACGCACCGAAACCGGTAAAGTGGTATTACACCGCCAACATGTTTCGCTATGAGGAACCCCAGAGTGGCAGGTTTAGAGAGTTCTGGCAGGCCGGCGTTGAGCTCATCGGGAGTGGTAAGGTCGAGGCTGACGCTGAAGTCATAGCGCTCTTCATTGAGAGCTACCTCGCAACAGGACTTAAGGATTTCACGATCAACATAGGTGACAGGGTTCTGCTCGACGAGTTCGCCAGGATGCTTGGAGTTAGGGACGACATCGGACTGATGAGGCTCATAGACAAGAAGGATAAGATGAGCCAGGAGGACTTTGTCGGTGCGCTCAGGGAGTTCGGTTTGAGCGAGGGGAGGGTTGAAAAGGTTCTCGCGCTGATTGAAATTAAGGGCCTTCCTGGGGAGGTTCTCCCGAAGGCTGAGGAGCTCTTCACGAGTGAGGAAGCCAAAACGGAGATAGCCAGGCTCTACGAGCTCGTTGACCTGCTTGAATCATATGACGTCTTGGACTGGGTAAGGATAGACCTCGGTATAGCGAGGGGCTTCGACTACTACACGAGCATCGTTTTTGAGGCAGTAGTGCCTAACGACCTCGGCATAGGCTCCGTCGGAGGCGGTGGGAGATACGATAGCCTCATAGAGGTCTTTGGCGGGAAGCCGACCCCTGCTACCGGCTTCGCCATAGGCATAGAACGCCTCATCCCGATCCTTGAATGGAAGGGCCTCATTCCGAAGCCGAAGCTCAGACCGGACGTCTACATAATCCCCATTGGAAAGGACGCCGAGGTCAGGAAGGCCGCCACGGAGACGGTCACAGCCCTCAGGAAGGCAGGGGTTAGGTCAGACCTCGAGCTGACTGGAAGAAAAATCGGAAAGGCCCTAGACTACGCCGGGAGACTCGGCGTTCCCTACGTTATCCTCATCGGGAAGAGGGACCTTGATGAGGGCAAGGTTACGGTAAGGGACATGGAGGACGGCGAGCAGAAGGCAGTTGAGAGGGAAAACGTCGTGGAAGAGGTTCTGAGACTTCTTCCCTGATCACTTCTTTTCCACCCTGAATTCAGTGGCCTTTCTTCTCATCCTCCAGGCCTCAAAGCGCCTCACGAAAGGACAACGGGAGCGCCAGAGCAGGTATAATTTTCTGAGTGACTTGAACATGTTCATCCCAGTATTTGGGTTCTCAGGAGGGTTTAAATCATTAGCGGAAACTGAAAGACAGAAATCAGTGCCACGTCACCGTCCGGAGGGTGACCTCCCCGGCCGGTGTGTCCTTCAAAGCTGTTCCCGCTATCTTAAGGCCTTTCTCGGCTGGTATCCCTGCCACCCTTATGGCCCCCTCGCTGTGGGGCCAGGAAGTCTATGAAAACGCTCTCGTTGACGTCCCTACAACGACCCCGTAACCCCTCTCCAGGACAACCGGAAAGAGCTTGGCTCCAAAACGGGATAATCTTGGGCGATAGACAAAGGAACACTAGTACAGTACCCGGTTTCAACGGTGATGAATTCATCCCCCCTCCTTCGGATGTTTTTCAATACAGGAAAATTCAAGAAGCTGTGCCCTGTTCCTTGGGTTCAATGTTTCTTCAATTTGTATAATCAATTTATAAAATTCTACAAAAAAGTTATAAAAGACACCGAGAAAGGTGAAGTGAAAGCCTTGGGATGGTGAACTCATGGAGGCCGGTTACGACATAAAGCCCGTCCCAAAAACGAAGAGAATATACACCTTCATGACGCTCTCGGCGATCTGGTTCGGCGCAGGAATAAGCATCGCTGAATTCTGGGCCGGGGCGCTGCTGACTCCCTCCCTCTCCCTCCTAACGGCCGTGCTCGTTATTCTGGCAGGTCACCTAATCGGAAACGCCGTCATGGGGCTCATAGCGGTTGAGGGTGAGGAGACAGGGCTCCCGACAATGGTTCTCTCAAGAGCCGCTCTGGGCATTAAAGGCTCGACACTCCCCTCAGCCCTCAACTACCTCCAGCTCATAGGATGGACTGCTATAATGCTCATAGTCGGAGCAAATGCCATGAACGCCGTCTTCGGGAGGCACTATGCCCTGTGGGTGCTCCTCCTCGGGGTTCTCGTCACCGCGTGGACGTATGCAGGGCCAAAGAAATGGGAGAGAATAGAGAAGGTTGCGGCTCTTCTGCTTCTGGCTCTGAGCATCTGGCTCACCTATGAGACCCTGGAGAGGTTCCCTCCCAGCGAGCTCCTCTCCAAGGCCGGAACCGGTGATATGGGCGTCATGCTGGCTTTTGATCTGGTCATTGCCATGCCCCTTTCATGGGCTCCCCTCATAGCCGACTACTCAAGATTCGCTCGTGGGAGAAGCGCGGCATTCTGGGGAACCTACGCAGGCTATTTTATCTCATCCTCGCTCTTCTACTTCGTTGGAGCATTAACGAATATGGCCGTCGGAAAAAGCGACCCTATCAGCATAATCGCAGCCTACGGGCTCGGGATCCCTGTTATGCTCGTGATAGTGTTTTCCACCGTAACGACGACGTTCCTTGATGTTTACTCTGCCGCCATAACATACAAGAACATTTCACCCGAATCCGATGCCAGAAGGCAGATACTCCTCGTCGGAGCGCTCGGAACGGCCCTTGCTCTCGTTTTCCCCGTTGACCGCTATGAGGGATTTCTCCTGCTTGTGGGAGGGGCATTTGTGTCGCTGACCGCAATAATGCTCACGGACTACTTCATCGTGAAAAGGGGCTACAATCCTGATGAGCTCTTCAGTGAAAAGGGCAGATTTGCCGGCTACAACATCAGGGCCCTCGCCGTCTGGGCGGTTGGTTTTGTGTTCTACATGCTCCTTGCTGTTGATGGCCTCTTTGGGGTTCATGTCCCCCTTTTAAGCACACTCGGCTTTAGACTGGGCTCAAGCATTCCGACTTTTGTCCTTGTGAGCGTCCTCTACTATCTCCTGGAGGTGATGTGAATGGAAGGTCTGGCTGAAGCTCTGGAAAGGGTGAGGGAAAAGAGGCCCCTGGTGCACAACATCACAAATTTCGTCGTGATGAACACAACAGCCAATGCTCTCCTCGCCCTCGGGGCTTCCCCTGTGATGGCACACGCCGAGGAGGAGCTTGAGGAGATGATAAGAATAGCCGATTCCGTCGTGATAAACATAGGAACTCTCGACAGGCACTGGGTTTCCTCAATGAAGAAGGCCGTGAGGATAGCCGGCGATCTGGGAAAGCCCCTAGTTCTCGACCCCGTTGGGGCTGGTGCAACGGCCTTCAGAACTAAGACAGCGCTGAAGCTCCTTGAAAGCGGAAACGTCTCGATTCTCAGGGGAAACTTCGGCGAAATATCTGCACTTCTCGGATCACATGGAAAAACGAGGGGTGTGGATTCGTCCGTTTATGACAGGAAAGCCGCCAAGAAGCTTGCGTTCAGGGCGGCGCAGGAGTTCAACCTCACAGCCGCAGTCACGGGTGAGACAGACTATGTGAGCGATGGAGGGGCGGTTTATGCCGTTAAGAACGGCACACCTATGCTCGGCAGGATCACAGGGACGGGATGCATGGTCACGGCAATAACCGGGGCCTTTGCAGCCGTTGAGAGCCCGCTGAAGGCAGCACTTTCAGCGCTGGTGGTCTTTGGAGTGGCCGCCGAAAAGGCCTGTGAAGAGGTAGCCTATCCCGGAAGCTTCCACGTGGGGCTCTACGACTGGCTCTACAGGGTTGATGTGAGACTTGTGAAAGAGAGGATGAAGGTGAAGAAAGTTGAACCTTAAAAAGAGGCTCAGACTCTACGTGATAACTGATAGGAGGCTCAGGGGCGAAGTTGAGACCGCCAGGGCTGCCCTCGAAGGAGGGGCAACTGCAGTTCAGCTAAGACTAAAAAATGCATCAACGGGCGAGATGATAGCCGTCGGAAGGGAGTTAAGGAGGCTAACGGAGGAATATAACGCCCTTTTCTTTGTTGATGACAGGCTCGACGTGGCCCTTGCTGTAAACGCCGATGGGGTTCAGCTCGGCCCGGATGACATGCCGGTTCATGTGGCGAAGGAGCTTGCCCCAAACCTTCTCATCGGAGCATCAGTCTACAGCCTTGAGAAGGCTCTGAGAGCTGAGAGGGAGGGGGCTCATTATCTCGGAGCGGGTGCGGTCTTTCCTACTGCCACAAAGAAGGGGGTTAGGGTTATTGGACTGCAAGGCCTGAGGGAAATCGTGGAGTCAGTGCATATACCCGTGGTGGCGATAGGGGGTATAAACCGTGAAAACCTCAGAGATGTCCTGATGGCCGGAGCTGACGGTGTGGCAGTCATATCCGCCGTGGTGGGTGCCCCGGATGTCAGAAAGGCCACCGCGGAAATGAGGGCTGTAATAGATGAGTTCTTTGGGGGAATGTGAGATGGATGCAAGAAAATACGTCAAAACTGCCCTAACGATAGCTGGAAGCGACAGCGGGGATGGAGCCGGAATCGAGGCCGATTTGAAGACCTTTTCCGCCTTTGCCGTCCACGGGCTGGTGGCGGTAACGAGCGTTACAGCCCAGAACACGGAGGAGGTGCGGGCGATCCATGATATTCCGCCGGAGGTTGTTGCGCAGCAGATTGAAGCTGTAGCCGATGACATAGGGGTTGATGTCGCCAAAACGGGGATGCTGAGCAGCAGGGAGATAATAAAAGCTGTGGCAAAAACCGTGAAAAAATACAACTTCCCCCTCGTGGTTGACCCGGTCATGATAGCCAAGAGCGGGGCGCCCCTTTTAAGGGAGGATGCCGTGGAGGCCCTTGTCAGACATATAATCCCTCTGGCAGAGCTTGTAACCCCGAACAGATACGAGGCTGAAAGGCTCAGCGGTATAGGGATAAATAACCTTGAGGATGCAAAAAGGGCGGCAAAGGTTATTGCTGAGGAGCTGGGAGCGAAAGCCGTTGTTGTGAAGGGAGGACATCTCGGACTGGGTGAGGCTGTTGATGTTCTCTATCACGATGGAAGATTCAGGGAATACAGGGCTCCCTTTGTTGAGGGCTGCACCCATGGAACGGGTTGCTCCTTCTCAGCGGCGATAACGGCGAATCTGGCAAAGGGATACAGCCTGGAAAGAGCGATCGAAACTGCCAAGGAGTTCATAACACTGGGAATAACCTATGGGGCGAGAATAGGGCATGGGCACTGTCCCGTAAATCAGAATGCATGGATTGAAATCCCGGCCGAGAGATGGAGGGTTTACAGAGCTCTGAAGAGCGCCGTGAAGGAATTTGAAGGGCTTAAGGAGCACCTCACTGAATATATGCCAGAAGAAGGGGTGGATTTTATCTATGCCCTGCCCAGGCTCTATTCAGAGGTTGCCACAGTCACGAACGGGGGGGAAGTTGACTTTGGAGCATCAGGAAGCATCTCCGCAGTTCTTCTGGAGATTATGGAGCATTTCCCCGAGCTCAGGAGTGCGATCAGCCTTAGATGCAACAGGGAGCTTATTGGGCGGGCGCTGGAGGAGGGCTTTGCGGTTCTGGAGTATGGGGAGGCATACAGGGAAAAGCCTGACTTGGTGTGCATGAACTCCACAGTGCTGGTTCTCGGAAGAAACCCACAGGAGGTTCTTGAGAAGGTAAAGAGGATAATCTAAGACTTTTTGATTTTCAGTTTGTGCCAGGGCGGGGGAACGTTTTTAGGAATGGGTGTGATAATCCCCAATGGGATGATGAGTCTGGAGCCCCCTGAGTGGTGAGGAGAGTTTACGGGGCTGACCGCTATGATGAGGAGGAGGCTTTACCGGGGTACCTCGGGGAGATAGAGAGACCTGAAGTCCCGGTGGGGGAACTTGAGGATCACATGATCAAACTTGGGACGCAACTCCGGTTGCAGGCATAAGCTCGAGCTGATGGAGACGGAATCCCCTCAGACTTCTCAAGTTACACAATGCCTCCCATCGTGCTCATAGAGGATAAGCACTTTGAAGATGTTGAGGTTGATCCCGGTCCGGATTCGAAGGAATGAGAAAACCTTAATAGACCTGCTTCGTTTTCTACTTCAACCCAAGGGGTGAGGATCATGGGTATGGACATGACCACGAGGATGTTTGAGGAGGAAGGATGGATAAGGAAGCAGTGCCCCAAGTGCGGCAAGTTCTTCTGGACGCTCGACCCGAACAGGAAGACCTGTGGAGACCCGCCGTGTGACGAGTACTCCTTCATCGGAAAGCCAGGTATACCGAGGAAGTACACACTCGATGAGATGCGTGAGGCTTTTTTGAGCTTCTTTGAGAGGCATGGCCACGGTCGCGTCAAGCGCTTCCCGGTTCTGCCGCGCTGGAGGGACGATGTGCTCCTCGTTGGAGCCTCAATCATGGACTTCCAGCCGTGGGTCATAAGCGGTGAGGCCGACCCGCCCGCAAATCCACTCACGATAAGCCAGCCCTCAATCCGCTTCACCGACATAGACAACGTCGGAATAACCGGCAGGCACTTCACGATATTCGAGATGATGGCTCACCACGCCTTCAACTACCCGGGAAAGCCACTTTACTGGATGGATGAGACTGTTGAGCTAGCTTTCGAGTTCTTCACCAAGAGATTGGGCATGAAGGCGGAGGATATAACCTTCAAGGAGAACCCCTGGGCTGGCGGTGGAAACGCGGGCCCTGCCTTTGAGGTGCTCTACCGCGGTCTGGAGGTGGCAACGCTCGTCTTCATGCAGTACAAGAAGGCCCCGGAGAACGCTGACCCGAGCCGGATCATCGAGATAAAGGGTGACTACTACGTCCCTATGGAGACCCGCGTTGTGGATACCGGCTACGGTCTGGAGAGACTCGTCTGGATGAGCCACGGTACTCCAACGGCCTACGACGCCGTCCTCGGCTATGCCGTTGAACCGTTGAAGAAGATGGCGGGGATAGAGAGGATAGACGATAGGATTCTCATGGAGAACTCCAGATTAGCAGGAATGTTTGACATCGATGATATGAGTGATTTGCGCTATCTGAGAGAGCAGGTCGCCAAGAAGGTCGGTATAAACGTTGAGGAGCTTGAGAAGACCGTTAGACCTTACGAACTGATCTACGCGATAGCGGATCACACCAAAGCTTTAACCTTCATGCTGGCCGACGGAGTGATTCCGTCCAATGCCAAGGCCGGCTACCTTGCGCGTCTTTTGATAAGGAAGAGCATACGACACCTCCGTGAGCTCGGCCTGGAGGTTCCACTCGCTGAAATTGTCGCCATGCACATAAAGGAACTCTCCCAGACTTACCCTGAGTTCAGGGAGATGGAGGAGGTAGTTCTCGACATAATCAACGTTGAGGAGAAGAGGTATCAGGAGACGCTCAAGAGGGGAAGCGATCTCGTTAAGAGGGAGATAGCCAAGCTTAAGAAGACCGGAGAGGTTGAGATACCGCTCGAAAAGCTCATCCTATTCTATGAAAGTCATGGCCTCACCCCGGAGATAGTCCGGGAGGTCGCCGGGGGGGAAGGTTTACGGGTTGAGATACCGGACAACTTTTACACCCTCGTCGCTGAGAAGGCCGAGAAAGCCGAGAAGAAAATCGCGGCGGAGTACGTCGTCGACTTCGAGCTCGTCAAGGAGTTACCGGACACGAGGACGCTCTACTACGAGAACCCGCTCATGAGGGAGTTCGATGCCAGGGTTCTCAAGGCCATCGACGGCTGGGTGGTTCTCGAAGGGACGGCATTCTATCCCGAGGGTGGTGGTCAACCCCCTGACACCGGGGTTCTAGCAGTCGACGGCGAAGAGGTTAAGGTCACGGACGTTCAGAAGGTCGGGAAGGTCATCCTCCACAGGGTCGAGAGACCGGAGCTCTTCAGGGAAGGAATTACAGTACACGGAAGGCTCGACTGGGACAGGAGAATCCAGCACATGCGCCACCACACGGGCACCCACGTTCTCATGGGCGCTCTGGTCAGGGTTCTTGGAAAGCACGTCTGGCAGGCCGGTTCCCAGCTCCACACCAACTGGGCCAGGCTCGACATAAGCCATTATAAGCGCATCACCGAGGAGGAGCTGAGGGAAATAGAGCGCCTCGCCAACAGGGTTGTAATGGAGAACCGGAGGGTCACCTGGGAGTGGCTCCCGAGAACCAAGGCCGAGATGAAGTACGGCTTCCGCCTGTATCAGGGAGGGGTCGTCCCCGGAAGGACAATCCGTGTGCTGAAGATAGAGGACTGGGACGTCCAGGCCTGCGGTGGGACGCACCTGCCGAACACCGGGCTTATCGGCCCGATAAAGATTCTAAGGACGGAGCGCATACAGGACGGTGTTGAGCGCATAATCTTTGCGGCGGGAGAGGCAGCGATAAACTGGATGCAGGAGACGGATAGCCTGCTTAAGAAAACCGCTGAAATCTTCCGCGTTCCACCAGAGAAGGTTCCCGAAACAGCCGAGAGGTTCTTCAACGAGTGGAAGGCCGCTAAGAAGGAGGTCGAGAAGCTGAGGAAGGAACTCGCCAAGCTCCTCGTATACGAGCTCGAAAGTGAGGTCGAGAGGATCGGCGACGTCGAGTTCACCGGCAAGGTCGTTGAGGGGACGATAGACGACCTCCGCGAGGCGGCCAGCAAGCTCAGGAAGGATAAGAGGGTCGTGGTTCTCATCACGAGGGAGGGGCACTTCGTCGTTGCAGTTGGAGACGGCCTCGACCTCAAGGCCGGAGAGCTGGCGAAAATAATAACCTCCGTCGCCGGCGGCGGTGGTGGCGGAAGGAGGGAGCTGGCCCAGGGAAGGATAAAGAACCCGCTCAAGGCTGAGGAAGCGATAGCCGAGGTAAAGAAGCACCTCGGCTGATTTTCAACTCCTTTTTGAGGTGTTTTTCATCAAGGTAAAAACCCTGACCCGGGAGATTGTTTCCCTCTGCTCCGAGCTAGGCCTAAAAGCGGTTCCTGAGTACAGAACCCCTGACGGCACGAGGATTGACATAGCTGTTCTGGACGGCGAGAGAAAGCTCCTCGCGATTGAACTGGAGGCATCTTTCAAGTGGTTTCCACAGAGGCTGCTCTACGACGTTGTGAAGGCCCATCGGGCGGGCTTTTCTGAGCTCTGGGTCGTTTCAAACTTCAGCTCCAGATCGGGCTGGATTCCGAGCTATGCCCGGGAGCTTGGAGTCGAATTGAGGATTCTGAAGGAAAAAGAAGTCATGGAAGGGTTCAGAGGTCGGTTGGCTCGTCGATGAAGAAGACGTCGAGGTCGAATTTCTCCTTAACAACCTCCATCAGGCCCTTAACCCCCAGCGTCTCCGTCTTATAGTGCCCAGCAACGAGGACGCTCTGCGGCAGGTCTATAGCTGTCAGGTAGTCTGCGTGCCCGAACTCACCTGTTACGAGGAGATCGATTCCCCTCCTCCAGGCCTCTTCCAGGGCGAAGGCTCCGGCCCCGCTGACGGCTCCAACGGTCTTTATCTCCCTCCTCCCGAACTCATAGGTCCTAACCGTTGTGTCGAGCTTCTCCGCTATAATCTGCGCGACCTTCTCCACTGGCTGCAGCTCCTTGAACTCCCCCCAGAAACCGACGGAGAGGCCCCTGTACTCACCGAAGGACCCTTTCGGTTCAAGGCCAAGGAGTTTGAGGAGTTCAACGTTGTTTCCGACTTCAGGATGGGCATCTAGGGGCAGATGCGCCACGTAGAGGTTTATCCCGCTTTCAAGGATGGCCTTCAGGCGCTTGTAGTGCATCCCAGTGATGTAGCCAAGGCCGCCCCATATCATGCCGTGGTGGACGACCATCATATCCGCTTTTGCCTTTGCCGCCCTCTCGATAGTTCTGAGTGTCGTATCGACGGCGAAGGCAACGCGCTCGACTTCGGGTCTGCCCTCCACTTGCAGGCCGTTACTCGACTTGTCCGGGTAGGCGGAGGCGTTGAGGTACTCGTTCAGGAAAGAGACGAGTTCGTCGCGGTTCATGGACATCACCTATTCACCATACTGAATTATTCACTGAACTGAATATGTCCAGCAAACCCTTTTAAAACCGCCCGGCAAGTTGGGTCGAGAGGGAGGAACATGGACGGCGAGAACTTCGAGAGAGCGGTTGAGGAGCTGGCCAAGGCCGTGCTTTCCGGCGAGATAAAGAGCAGAGATGAGCTTAACCGCTACAAGATAGTCGTGTCGCGTAAGTATCATCTCTCGAAGATTCCTGGCAACTCCGACGTCCTAAAGGCGATTCCGGAGGGGGAGCGCGGAAGATTTAGAGACCTGCTCAGGAGAAAGCCGACGAGGACGATAAGCGGCGTCGCTGTCGTTGCCATGATGACCAGGCCTTTTCCCTGTCCCCACGGACGCTGCATCTACTGCCCCGGCGGCCCGACCGTTGGTTCCCCCCAGAGCTACACGGGTAAAGAGCCCTCCGCCCTTCGCGCCGTCCAGAGCGCCTACCATCCCTACATCATCATGATGCGCAGATTGAAGCAGCTCAGGGACATAGGCCACGACGTTGACAAGGTCGAGGTCATAATCCAGGGCGGAACCTTCCCGGCCGTCGATTTGGACTACCAGGAATGGTTCATCAAAGAGGCATTCAAGGCTATGAACGACTTCCCGCACTTCAGGGACATTGAGAACCTGGAGGAGAAGCTCGTACGGCTGATAGTTCACGGAGACAGGTCGGTTTTCGAGGAAGATCCCAAGTTCAGAGAGGCGTGGGAGAAAACGCACAGGAAGCCCTACTACTACCTCGAGGACGAGCAGAGGAGGAACGAGAGGGCCAAGGTCAGGATGGTGGGACTAACAATTGAGACGCGCCCTGACTGGGCCTTTGAGCGGCAGATAGACAGGATGCTCAGGCTGGGAGCAACGCGCGTCGAGCTCGGCGTCCAGACGGTATTCAACTTCATCCACGAGAGAACCCGGCGCGGTCACGGCATCGAGGAGATAGTCAAGGCCACGGGGCTTTTGAGGGATGCAGGGTTTAAAATCAACTACCACATAATGCCGGGTCTTCCGGGGAGCAACTTTGATAGGGATCTCTACACGTTCAGGGCCGTCTTCGAAGATCCGCGCTTCAGGCCTGACATGCTCAAGATATATCCAACCCTCGTCACGGCCGATGCTCCCCTCTACGCATGGTACAAAGCTGGGAAATACAGGCCCTACACGACGAAAGAGGCCGTTGAGCTGCTCGTTAGGGTCTATAGACACCTCCCCAAGTGGGTCCGTGTCATGAGGATTCAGCGGGACATTCCGGCCAGGCTCATAGTTGCCGGAGTTAAGCACTCAAACCTGGGCCAGCTCGTCTTCAACGAGCTGATCAAGCGCGGAATAAGACCGAGAGAGATCAGGTTTAGAGAAGTCGGCCACATGATGGAGAGGTTTGGACTCCAGCCCGATATAAATCACATAAAGCTCCTCCGCGAGGACTACGATGCATCCGGTGGGAGGGAAATCTTCCTGAGCTTCGAGGACACGAAGAACGATATCCTCATAGGCTTTCTCCGCCTGAGGATTCCGAGCGAGAAAGCCCATCGGAAGGAGATAAACTGCTGTCCCTCAGCGATAGTCAGGGAACTCCACATCTACGGCCCGCTCGTACCTATAGGCGGAAAACCGAAGTACGAGTGGCAACACCGCGGCTACGGCAGAGAACTGCTCGCTGAGGCGGAGAGAATCGCCAGGGAGGAATTTGACGTCAGGAAGATGGTCATCATAAGCGGCGTCGGCGTGAGGGACTACTACAGGAAGTTTGGTTACCGGAAGAACGGTCCCTATGTTTCCAAGAGGCTCGAGGGTGGCTGTACTGATTACAGGCCCGACTGGAAGTTCGACGCGCATTTGAACACGTGAGGTGGCCCCATGAGGTTCAGACCGAAGCCCTTCACCGAACCGGTGCCGTTCAGATGCCTCTACTGCCTTGACTGCTGCCGTGGAAGGCACGTCTACCTGACCCTCAGGGATATCGAGAGGATCGCAAGGGCAGGCCACGACCCCCAGGACTTCGTTACGTTCTCCGTTGAAGGCAACGGAATCCACTTCGTCCTCGCGGTGAGGGAGTGGGATCTCGGCTGCGTCTTCCACGACCCCGAGACCGGGAAGTGCAGGGTTCACGAGATCAACCCGGTAATCTGCCGTATATACCCCTTCATGGTCTCAAAGAAGTCGCTTGGCGTTGAGGGGGAGAGGCCTTTCGAGTACAATGGCCAAACCCTGTGGCTCTACTACGACGAGAGCTGTCCAGGGATAAACGCGGAGGAACCGGAAACCATGATAAGCCCGGAGGAGATAGCGGAGCTGGGCATTGAGTTTGAGAGGGAGTTCGAGGGGACGGGTATGGGGGGCTTTGCGAGACTTCTTGACGAGCTCTGACCGGAGGGTTATATAACCCGAGTGCAGATTTTCAATCACCTCGGATTCTCCTTTGACGTTTACAGGGCCCGTCTCCATGCGCGGTGAGGGTGATGTGCTTCTGGCCGTCTCTGCACTTCTGTCCGCCAGGTTCTCACCTGCTACCACATCCATGTCAACACGAACGAGAACGTCCCGGAGAACGCCACGGTGGTGCCGGGCACCCATTCAGGTACCGCCCCCGAACGCCTCGGGCTAACCTTTTAAGTCCCGCCCCTCAACTCCCTTCGGTGGGCCTATGGAGAAACTTAGATACAGGCGCGCCTCTTCATGGGAGTACGATCTCATCCTGCGCGAGGCCGAGAAGTACGGCGAGCTCAGACACCACACCTTTGCTGTGGTTGAGGGTCGTTTTAGGGACGTCTATGCCGTGAACGAAAGGGTCTGGATCGAGATAGAGAGGCTCAGGGTGAAGCCCTACGCCTACGGCACCTTCGTCGGCACGATAAAGGTTGACAGGAACCTCGTGGAGAAGTTCTATCCGAACGTCGAGTTCTTCTACTTCGTGAAGGTCGAGAAGAACTACGCGGTGCTTACCCTGAAGGCCGGCTTCCTCTTCACTACCGGAAGGGATGTCCCAAGAAGCGGTGTGCGCTCCTATAACTGGCAGGGGACGAAGAAGCTCGTAATCTACGATGAGAACGGGATAATCCTCGGTATTGGCAGGGTAAACCCCAAGAGCAGGCGAAAGTTTATCCTGAACGTGGCCGACATTGGGGAATCCATACGACGGAACCGTTTATAGCAGTTCTAGGTTGATTGAGAATATGGAAAAGCTGCAGTTATGACTTGTTATCCCCTGTCCCCGTTTCTCCTGAGGGCTTCCTCCCAGGTCATTATCATGTGGGTGTAGGTATCGTCGTCCTCGTAGATGCCGCGTTTTATCTCCGAGACGTGGGCGTACTTCGCCTCTATCTTATCGAGGATATAGTCAACGGCGGTCTCTGGATCCGGCCTCGTACCACAGGTGTAGACGTCTATAGCAGCGTAGCCCTCCTCGGGCCAGGTGTGTATCGAGAGGTGACTCTCGGCGACAACGACCATACCGCTCACTCCCATAGGAGAGAATCTGAAGAAATGAGTCATCTTGACCTCCATTCTGCCGATCTTCGCCGCCTCCAGGAATATCTCTCTAAGTTTTTTAGCATCGGCAAGGATCTCCGGACTGCAACCGGCGGCCTCAACAACGTAGTGGAACCCGATCGTTTCTATCTCACCCATGGCTCTCACCCCTGTCCCACTATATCCTTCCCTTTTTAAAGTTAAGCCCGGGAGTGAAGAGCTGTAGGGAGGCCGTTTTAGTGTTAAGCAGTTTGTATCTACCCGTGAACCCATAAAGTCGGCATTTGAGCCTTGTTCTCTGTATGGAGTATTGGTTGTTGGGTAAAGTATCTTTTCAGCGTCCAGGTTTCTCTTTACATTTATTCTATACGTGGTTGTCTGTACTTTCTTGGACATCTGAAACCACTAATTTTAAAACTCATGGGTCATACTAACGACAAGTTTGCAAAAACCATCAGAAGGGGTGAAAGGATGGCGAAGTCTAAAACCAAAAAGGCACATTCCAGGGCTAAAAAGGCGCCTCAGCCTGCTGCAGGCGAGGCTATTAGGCTGCGAAAGCAGGAGAAGCTCAGTTTCCTCGCTAGGATGGATCACAAGAAGATGATACTCTATCCACTGGCAGTTTTTATTGTTGCCGTTCTCATACTGGCGGTTCACTTTCCAACCCTGGGTATAGATCTGAAAGGTGGGGTCGTTGTCACAGCGACAGGGGTCAGTGCCAATCCAGACGCACTGGCCAAGTATATCCACGATCAAACTGGAATTAACGTGAACGTCGAGAGTTTTACAGGGCTTGGTGGGAGTGGTGTCAGGGTTTACGCCCCCGCGGGTACCGATCCCGGTGCGATAATCAACGTGTTGGAGAAAAGGTACCCCAACGCCCAGTACCAGCACAGCGAGGTCTCGGCGACTTTTGGAAAACTGGCACAGGAGCAGGGTCTCAAAGCCATAATCCTGGCCTTCATTGGAATGGCCGTTGTCGTCTTCCTGTTCTTCAGAAACCCGGTATCCTCAACGGCAATAGTCTTTTCGGCGTTTTCTGACATGGTCATAGCGGTCGCCACAATGGGGATCTTTGGGATACAGCTCACGACCGCAACCATAGCCGCCCTTCTGATGCTCATAGGTTACACGGTTGACAGTAACATCCTCCTCACGACGAGGGTTCTCCGCAGGAGGGAGAAGGATGTGGAAAGTGCATACCTGTCGGCGGTCTCAACGGGCTTTACTATGAGCACCACTACATTGGTGGCCCTGATAGTCCTCCGGCTTGTTTCAACGTCCCAGGTCATCGATAACATAGCGGTGGTGCTGATCTTTGGTCTTATCGCTGACTTCATGAACACCTGGATATTCAATGCGGGCGTTCTCCGGTGGTACCTTGCCAGAAACAGCGGAGGTGGTAGAACATGAAGAGGAGGACCAAGAGGCTCCTCCATAACTGGAGGATCATCCTGCTCATCATCGTGCTCACTGGGGCCATAGCCACCCTGATGGTGCGGCCGTTGACTTACGGCATAGACATAAGCGGTGGCGTTGCCTTGGTGGCCCAGACCGAACATCCAATTAGCAAGGCTACAATGGATACCGTAGTTCACTCACTTCAGAGCAGGCTCAACACCTTCGGGCTACGCGATATCAGCGTGGAAGCCCTGGGGGGAGGCGGTGGCAACTATCAGATAGTGCTGGTAAAGGTCGCCAACGTCTCCAATGAGGCGGAAGTGAAGGCACTCAAGGACGTTATACAAAGCCAGGGTGTTTTCTACATGGAGTTTGATGGGGTGATCTTCGGAACCGGTAAGGACGTCGAGTACGTTGGGTACTACAAGCTGGAACCCGCCGGAAACGCCGTCCGCTGGAACGTGCCCTTTAGGGTTTCAAAGGCCACGGCCAGCAAATTCGCGAAGCTCGCCGACGGCAAGCCCAACTGGCCCGTTGACATGTTCCTTGATCCCCCGGTCAATGCGCTTCTCGTGGTTCCCCAGAGTGTGTACCGGCTCATGAACAGTTCGACCTTTAACTCCCAGGCACCTCAGGCGCCACCACTCCTTGAGAGGATATCCTCCGCGTTTAACATAACAACAGTAGCCTACGCGAACCAGAGCGCCAGTGAGATAGCCAAACTCGCCAGGGGCAAGAGCAAGGTCGTTCTCGTCGGGGTTGGGGACAACCTGGTCAAGCCCCTGGAGGCGATGAAGATCACGGTGAGGTATGTTGCACGCGGTGTTGGCGAGACGGACCAGCATCTTATTACCCGGGCACTTGGCCTTTACGGCCCCTATGCCGTCTCCCCTGACCTGGCGAAGGGGGTGCCCCACCAGGAGGTTGAGATAAGTGGAACCTCCCAGAACAGGGTGGCCGCCGAGGAGGAGGCCAACACGGTTTATACTGTCCTCAAAAGCGGTTCACTGCCGGTTAAGCTCAATGTCATTGGAACCGAGTTCATATCACCGAGGCTCGGGGAAGACTTCAAGAACCAAGCCGCCTACGCTGGACTCGGTGCTCTGATAGCCGTCCTTTTGGTCGTCTACCTCCATTACAGGAGATGGAAGATAGCCATTCCCATAGCATCGACCAGCCTCTTCGAGGTGACTATAATACTCGGTGTTGCTGCACTGATCAAATGGAACCTTGACCTTCCGAGTATAGCCGGCATCATAGCTGCCATCGGTACTGGCGTTGACCAGCAGGTCGTCATAACCGATGAACTCCTTGGTGGAGTGGGCCAGAGCAGGATAAGCAGACGCTCAAGTCTCCTTAAGAGGATGGGACGGGCCTTCTTCATCATCTTGGCCTCAGCGACAACCACCATAGTGGCAATGGCGTTCCTGCTGTTCTACTTCGTGGGGACGCTTAAGGGATTCGCCTTCACAACGATACTTGGGGTTCTCATCGGGATCCTCATAACCAGGCCGGCCTACGCCGAGATAGCCAAATATCTGCTTGGTGAGGATTGATGTTCGTCGTGATAATGGGTGCCGGAAGGGTCGGCTATCTCGTGGCCAAGATGCTGGAACAGGATGGGCATGACGTCACAATAATCGAGATGAACAAGGAGAGAGCCAAGGAACTCTCCCTCCTTGTCAACGGTCTGGTCATAGAGGGCGATGCAACCGACACCAAAACCCTTGAGGAGGCCAATATAAAGCAGGCAGATGCTTTTGCAGCCTTAACCGGCAAAGACGATGCGAACCTGCTTGCCTGCATCCTGGCCAAGCACCTGAACCCCAACGTCAGAACCTCCCTCAGGCTTGGGAACCCGAAGAACAAGCGCATATTCGAGGAGGTCGGGGATCTGAAGAAGTACTTTGACTTCGTCATAAGTCCGGAGGAGATCGCAGCCGAGTACATAAGCAGAAACATCGTCACCCCCGGCTTTGACAGGGTTCTGTTTCCCAGGGAGGGGGCGGAGATAGTACGCTTCTACCTAACAGAGAGCAGCGACGTCGCCGGCAAGCTCGTGAAGGATCTCAAACTGCCAAGGGATGCACTGATCGTTGCGGCTTACGATGATAAAGGAAACCTGATAATCCCGTCTGGCGACACAAAGCTCCCGGGAAAAGGACAGATAATAATCTTTGCAAAGAACAACGTCTTGGATGATGTTAAGGGTCTTTTCGAAAGGAAAAAGGCAGAAAACGAAAAGGCCTAACCCCATCTTTCCTTTGCCTCCATCGCACCTTCCGGCTTCACTTATACCCCCAAACTAGGGGCGTACCATAAACTATTTAAACCAGTTAGGGAAGCCAAAAGTGCTTTAAGGATATCTGTTTTCAATTTCATTGGGGGGCTGATCGTGGAGGACGTCATCAAACAAATTGTCGAGGCCGAGAAAAAGGCAGAGGAGCGCATTGAGCGTGCTAAGGGGGATGCCAAGGAAATAATCCTTAAAGCGAGGGAGGAGGCCAAGCTGATTGAGGAAAACATCCTTAAAGAGGCGGAGGAGCGGGCCAGCTATCTTATTGAAAAGGCCCGGCGCGAGGGGGAGGATGAGGCCAGGAAGATTATCACCACGGGGGAGGGGGAGGTTGAAAAACTCAGGTCGAGGGCCATGTCCAACTTTGAAACCGCCATATCTGAGGGAATAGAGCTCATAAGAGGGGGCTGATATGTTTAGACCTGAAGAGATGCTTAAACTCAATGTGATAACACTCAACCGTTACAAGGACACCCTGCTGACCTACCTGCATGAGAGGGGTGTCGTCGAGATACGTGAGGTGAAGGTGGATATCGCCCAGAAGGATTCCCCCAACGAGTTCCACAGGAAAGCCTCCTCGTACAGCATCACGATATCCCGTCTGGTCGACTTTCTCAAGGTTTACAAGAAGGGTGCTGGAGGCGGGATTAAGGACTTCCTTTCCCCTGTTGAGCCCGTAAAGAAGACCTACAATTACAAAGGCATTGAAAAGCTTATAAAGGACGTTGAGGCATTTCTGGAAGTTGTTGAACCTGAGATCCGGGCGGCTGAGGGAAAGATAACATCCACCCAGACGGAGATAGAGCGTATAAAAGGTGACATGGCTGTACTTGAACTCCTCTCATGGCTCACCATTGACGTGTCGTACCTTCGCCCAACGGACATGCTTGAGATAGTAGTTGGGACAGTCGATAAGAACAGATTCAAGCCTCTCCTTGAGGAGGTTGATAGGGCAACGGAAGGCCGCTTTGCAGTGATCTCCAAGGATTCCAAGGACAAGGTCATCGTGGTGTTTGCGTTCCTGAGGGGAGACTACGAGAAGGCCAACCCCATCCTAGCCAAGTATTCCCTTGAGAGGATAGAAGTTCCTGAGGGAGAAGGAACCCCCGCAGAACTCCTGAAGGTCTATGAGAAAAAACTGGAGTCCAAGGAGGAGGAGCTTGAGGACGCGAAGAAGGACGCTGAAATGCTCGCAGAAAGGTATTACGAGGACGTTAGATTCTACCAAGAGCTCATGGAGAACGAGAGAGACAAGGCAACGGTTCTCCCAATGTTAGCCAGGACAAACATGACGTTTGCAATGACCGGCTGGGCCCCTAAGAACAGCGTAAGTAGTATAATCGAGGGGATAAACCGTGTCACCGATGGAAAGGTCTACATCAGCGTTAAGGAGCCATCTGAGGAGGAGCTTGAGGAGATCCCCATAAAGCTCAAGAACCCTGGCTGGGCCAAGCCATTCGAGATGCTCACAGAGATGTACGGGGTTCCAAGGTACAATGAAATCGACCCAACACCGATAATAGCGTTCACTTACTCCCTGTTCTTTGGTTTCATGCTAACGGACTTCTTTTATGGCCTCATAGTTGGTATAACTGCGGCTCTGCTTGTGAAGGGACATAGGAAGCTCAACGATGGTGCCTACAAGTTTGGCTATACATTGCTCATCAGCTCGTTCTTCACGATGTTCATGGGAATCCTCTTTGGTAGTTACTTCGGAAACGCTGGCGATGTTGTCCTTAAGTACGTAACCGGAAATCCAAACGCTCACTTTCCACGCATAGCGGACTCTTTGAAGGATCCGATGTTCGTTCTCATACTTGCCCTGGCCATAGGGCTTGCCCACCTCTTCATTGGCTACACCGTTGGCTTCATAGTCCGCTGGAAAAACAGTGACAGGAAAGGTGCTTTGCTTGAACAGCTTCCATGGATGCTCATAATCTTGGGCGTAGTCCTCTTTGCCACCAAAGCCCCCGGACTTGTGATGCCGGCGGAGGGGCTCTTCGGGGTAGGGCTCATCCTCTTCGCATTGGGGGAGATAGTTGCGAACGGCGGACTGGCGGGGTTGATGATAATCTCGGACTTCTTCGGCTTCGTCGGGACGTGGCTCAGCTACGCTAGGCTCATGGCACTGGCCCTTGCAACGAGCGGCATAGCGATGGTCGTTAACGTCTTGGTGGCCATGGTTTGGGGTATAAAAATAAGTGCCATTCCCCTCGGCATAGTCATGGGGGTCATAGTGTTCATCGGCGGTCAGCTGTTTTCGACTGCAATAAACGCCCTTGGAGCTTTCGTTCACTCCCTCCGTTTGCAGTACGTTGAGTTCTTTGGAACATTCTACTCCGGAGAAGGTAAGCCCTTCGAGCCGTTCAAGGCAAGGAGGGAGGTTTCAAAGCTGGAAGTTGAGGTTGAAGCGTAAGGAGGTGTTTGAAAGATGGATCCAATAGTTTACGTATCCCTTGGAGCGGCCCTCGCGGCCGGACTTGCCGGAGCTGCCTCGGCATTTGGTGTTGGTGTTGCAGGTGCAGCTGCAGCAGGAGTCGTTGCTGAGGACGAGAAGAACTTCAAGAACGCCCTCATCCTTGAGGGTCTGCCAATGACCCAGAGTATCTATGGTCTCATCACCCTGTTCCTGATACTGCTGAGCGCCGGCATCATCGGCGGCGGCTTTAAGTTCACCGCCAGCACTCCGGACAA